>DATKEJ010000334.1:0-8750 GCA_035512315.1 Rhodothermales bacterium
CTTTTGCGCTATGTCGCTTTGCTCTGGGCATTCCGTCTGTTACAGCATTTTCACGGCGTCGCGGAAGGCGTCGCCGCGGGCCTCGTAGTTCGTAAACATGTCGAACGACGCGCAGGCCGGGCTTAGGAGCACGACGTCGCCGGGCTGAGCGAGCCGCGAGGCTTGTCCGACCGCGTCATCCATACTGTCAGCCTGGACGCAGGCGTCCACCAGGTTGCCAAGCGCCGCGGCAACCCGCTCGGCCGACTCGCCGACGGCAACGATGGCGCGCACCTTCTCGGACACGAGATCGGCGATCGCATCGTAGTCGTTCCCCTTGTCTCGCCCTCCTGCGATCAGAATGACCGGCGCCTCCATGCTCTCCAGCGCATACCAGACTGCATTTACGTTCGTGGCCTTCGAGTCATTGACGTACCTCACTCCCTTGACCTCGCGGATGAACTCCAGCCGGTGCCGAACGCCTTCGAACGTCATCAGGCTTTCGCGAATCGACTCGACGCGAACCTCCATCACGCGAGCGGCCATCGCGGCGGCAAGCGAATTGTACAGATTGTGCCTTCCAGGCAATGCGAGCTCGTCTCTCGCCATCAGAACCTCCTCTGACTGATTCGTGCGCAGCACGAGGCTGTCCCCCCGTATGAACGCCCCCGGTTCGACCTCTGACTGTGAGCTGAACGCATAACCCGCGGCGGCCGACTGATCCAGAGTCGACGAAACCCCGCGCCGCACCAGCGCGTCGTCGAAATTGTAGATCACGGCGTCGCCGGCGCCCTGGTTTTTCATGATCCTGAACTTGCTCTCGGCATAATGATCGAACGAGTCGTATCGGTCCAGGTGGTCGGGAGTGATGTTGAGCAGTACGCTCACCTTCGGCCGGAACGTATCGATGTGATCGAGTTGGAAACTCGAGATCTCGAGAATCGCCGTCTTGCCCGCAGTGAGGGTCGGAACGAACTCGGAGAACGCGTCGCCGATATTTCCGGCCAGTACGTAATCGAGTCCCGCCGTTTCGAAGATGTGCGCCACGAGGCTGCTCGTGGTCGTCTTTCCGTTCGAACCCGTCACGGCGACCATGGGTGAAGGACAAAACCAGGCGGCCACCTCCACTTCTGAAACGACGGGAATCAAACGATCCCGTGCCTCCCTCAGAATCGGAATGGAAGATGGCACGCCTGGGCTCACGACGATAAGGTCGGCCTCGAGAACACGGCTCGTGTGGCCACCGAACTCGCCCGTGATATTCAGTTCATGTAGGAAAGCCACGTGCGCGTCGTTCGCCCGCTCGCGCTCGCTTACAAAAACGAGTGCGCCCGCCTCTTTCAGCAAACGAGCGACGGCCTTGCCGCTCCTCGCTGCGCCGAGCACGCTGATCCGCTTTCCTACCAATCTTCCGTTGTTGATCACTTATCCTGCCTCACCGGATGCGGAACGTCAAAAGGGTGGCGATCACCAGAATCGCCGTGATGATCCAGAACCGGATTACAATCTTGGACTCGGGTATTCCGAGCGCCTCGTAGTGATGGTGGATCGGCGCCATCCTGAAGACGCGGACGCCGGTTCCCGTCCGCTTCCTGGTGTACCGAAACCAGCTCGTCTGGATGATGACCGAGACGGTTTCGACGAAGAATGCCCCACAGAGCAGCGGGAGCAGCAGTTCTATCTTGATCATCAGGGCAAGAGTGCCGATTGCCGCTCCAAGCGCCAGGGATCCCGTGTCGCCCATAAAGACCTGAGCGGGATACCCGTTGTACCAGAGAAAACCGGCGCCCGCCGAGGCCAGGGCGGCCGCAAAGACCGTCAGCTCTCCGGTACCGGGCAGGTGCATCATGTTCAGGAAATTGGCGAAAATGGCGTTGCCCGCCACGTAACAGAGCAGCAGGAGCCCGAGTGAAACGACGGCAGCCACGCCGGCGGCGAGCCCGTCGAGACCGTCGGTCAGGTTTGCGGCGTTCGACAGCGCCGTGACGATAAACACGACGATAAGGATGTAGATGAGCCAGCCGAGCCCCTTCAGACCGAGCCATTCGGCCACGCCGTCGTAGTCAAAAACCCCGTCGGCCAGAAACGGCAGGTTCGTCAGCGAATTGATGCCGTCGAACTGCGGATGAAAGTAGAGGATCGATCCGACGAGAAGACCGAGACTGACCTGGCCCGTGATCTTTGTTCGTTTGGCAAGCCCGGCCTTGTCTTTCTTGACAACCTTTATGTAATCGTCGGCAAATCCGAACGCGCCCATCCAAGCTGTGGCGAGGATGATGAGCTGGATGTAGACCTCCGAGATGGCGCCCCATAGAATGGTGCTCAAAAGGACGGACAGGAGGATGATGATGCCGCCCATCGTCGGTGTCCCCGCCTTGTGGGAGTGGTCGACGACGCCGGCCGTCCTCCCCTCGCGTATTCGCTCCTTGAATTGGTGGTTCGTCAGCCAGTTGATGATCCGCCCTCCCGCAAACAGCGAGATTGCCAGCGCCGTTGCGGAAGCAAGGCCGGCCCGGACCGTGATGAAGTAAATCGCCTGAAATCCGGGAGGTTGGTAATGCTGCTCGAGGATATCTATGAGGTAGTAAATCATCCTCAGTCGCAGGTTGCAGCAAGGTGGTCTCGACGCTTCAAGAGAACCATCGTCGCACCTCCTCTCTG
The DNA here is from genome assembly GCA_035512315.1 of Rhodothermales bacterium. Taxonomy (GTDB): domain Bacteria; phylum Bacteroidota; class Rhodothermia; order Rhodothermales; family DATKEJ01; genus DATKEJ01. The sequence continues at coordinate 2,641 of DATKEJ010000334.1, forward strand.
TCGTCAAAATGAATCCGCTCGCGGCCGACGACTTGATAGTTTTCGTGGCCCTTACCCGCGATGACTACAGTATCCCCAGATCGTACGTTCGCGCCGGCGTAGCGGATGGCCTCTCTCCTGTCCACTATCCATCGAGCCCGTTCGGGCCGGCGCATTCCCGGCCGAATGTCGTCGAGAATGGACTTCGGTGGCTCTGTCCGAGGATTGTCGCTCGTCACCACGACCTCGTCCGCAAGACGTTCGGCGATCTCTCCCATCAGGGGGCGCTTGCCCCGATCGCGGTCGCCGCCGCAGCCGAACACGCACCACAGCTTTGACGCCGCCGGGGCGATCTCCCGAACCGCCGACAACACATTCTCGAGGCCGTCGGGCGTGTGAGCGAAGTCGAGAATCACGGTTGCACCGTTGGGCACCGGAATCTGCTCGATTCGGCCCGGCACCGGAGCCGCAGATGCCAGCGCGTCGAGAACGGTCGATTTCGCATATCCGAACGCGCGCCCTAGACTGTAGGCCGCAGTCAGGTTGTAGGCGTTGAATCCTCCAATCAGGTTGAACTTCCTTTCCAGGCCGTCGACGACGAGCCGGATTCCGTCCAACTCACTCTCGACGACACTGAAGCGGTGATCGGCATCTTCGGTCCGGCCGTACCGGTGATGCGCCGCTGAGGTATCGCTCGTGATCTGCTCGCCGGACGGGTCGTCGACGTTGTACACGGCGGCCGCATCCGAATCGAGACCGTCAAACAGGCCCTTCTTGGCCTGCAGGTAGGCCTCCCAAGTGCCATGGTAATCGAGGTGATCTCGGGTGAGATTCGTAAATACGCCGGCCGAGAAGCGGATGCCCGAAGCCCGATGCTGGGCCAGCGCGTGCGAAGAGACCTCCATGACGCAGTCGGTGCACCCTGCGTCGACCATTTCGGCGAGAACCGAAGACAACTCGATCGGCCCCGGAGTTGTCATCGAGGCAGCGAGACGACGGGCTCCGATCCTCGATTCGATCGTCCCAAGCAAACCGGTTTCGCAGCCGACCTCGGTCAGAAGATGATGGATCAGCCAGGCGGTCGTAGTCTTGCCGTTGGTGCCGGTAACGCCGACGACGCGGAGCTTGTCAGACGGTCGTCCCGCCATCACGTGAGAGAGGATGGCGAGCGCAAGCCGTGAATTCGCAACTTCGACGACCGGGAGACCTGCAGTTGAGTGGCCCGGCTGTTCGATGATCAGGGCGGCAGCTCCTCGTTCGACCGCGGCCGGGATGAAATCGTGCCCGTCGGCCGTCGCACCTAGGACCGCAACGAAGAGACTGCCCGGCTCCGCCTTGCGACTGTCATCGCAGACGGCACTGAGCAAGGTGTTCGTTTCGCCGGCCTCCGTGCGAACGAGACGATGGGCCCTGAGCGTCTCGATAAGCTGTTGGAGCGTATGGTTCGTCGATCCTTCCACGGCTCCTGTGGTTATTCGCAGTGGACGATCGCAGGCGCGTGCGCGCGGCCGGTTATCCGTACCACGCGGCCATATCCCTCGACGCGAACTCTTATCCCTTTCGCGACGAGCATGTTGACCGCATGGCGGCAACTCAATCCGATAAGGTCGGGCGTCTGCGCCTCCGCGGGCAACGCCGCGACGTTTATCCTTACGGGTGTTGCCGGTGGGACGTCCGTTCCCTCCGCAGGCATCTGGTCGGCGACGAGCGCAAATGGATTTACGGGCTTCTCGCGGTCGGCGATGTCGAGTCCATGCACTGCCAGCCGGCTGTTGGCAATACCGACGGGCTGGCGCCTCACTTCGGGAACCGACACGTAGGAAGTATCAGCCAAGTGATCCGCGGGCCCCGTTGGGGGAGCGGTCGCCGGCGTAGTCGCCATCCATCGCCGTGCAATGGATCCGAAAATCGGCGCGGCCACTATCCCGCCGTAGGGGCTCTTTTGCGGCTCATCGAGTACAATGACGAGGGCGACCTGGGGGTCATCTGCCGGGAAAAAGCCGGCAAACGTTGCTCTGTGCTTCCCTCTGGCGTATGCTCCGTTTTCGGCTTTTTGCGCGGTGCCGGTCTTGCCGGCGATTCGGAGGCCCTCGACGGCGGCCAGGGCGCCTGTACCGTCGGTGACGGCGCCCTCGAAAGCAGGGAGGAGTGCCTCGGCCGTGGATTTTTTGAATACGCTGCGTATCGGTTCAGGAGAACGACTCCAGACCGTTCGTCCGTAAACGTCGCGCTCCTCAGAAACGACGTAAGGACGATAGAGCGTCCCTCCATTGGCGAGGGCAGAGTAAGCCAACAGGACCTGGAGTGGGGTCGCCTCCACTTCGTAACCGTGGCTCATCCACGGCAGTGTTATCCCACTCCAGTCCTGTGGCTTTTTCAGTGTCCCTGCAACTTCTCCCGGCAGCTCGATGCCCGTCTGCTGGCCGAAGCCGAAGTTGCGCGCGTATTGATAGAATGCGCTGGGACTAAGTCTGAGTGCGACTTTCGCCACACCGATATTGCTCGACAAGGCGATTACGTCGGTGAACGGTATGCGCCCGTTCTCGTGCGTGTCGCGCATCGTCCGTCCATTAATGATGTCGCGACCCGGGCCTGTGTCGATGATCTCGTCCATCGTCACGAGTCTCAGGTCGACGGCTGCGGCAGCTGCGACGAGCTTGAAGGTCGAGCCCGGTTCGAACTTGTCGGTCACGGCGCGATTGCGGCGACTGGCCTCACCGTATGAGCCCGGCGAGTCTGGATCGTAGGTGGGCACGTTTGCCATCCCCAGGATGGCGCCGGTGTTGGGATCCATCGCGATCGCGACGCCCCACACCGCGCGAGCCTCGTCCACTCCTCGAGCGAGTTCCTCCTCCATGATCGCCTGTCGAACGAGATCGACAGTCAGGACGATGTGATTGCCGTGACGCGGCTCCACGACCTCGCCCTCGACGACCGCTTTGATGCGTCCCATGCGGTCACGTTGGACCGTCGTGAAGCCGTCATGGCCTCGAAGGGTTTCATCGAGCGTCTGCTCGATGCCGGCAAGCCCTTCGCCCTCCGCACTCACGTGCCCGATGAGCTGAGCGGCGAGACTCCGGTAGTTGTGTCTTCTCGTAACCTTCGGGGTCAGCACGATGCCGGGGATGTCCCACGACTCGATAATCGAGCCCTGCTGTTCCGTCAGGCCCCGAGCCACGTGGACGTAGCGTGGGCTTGGGGCCTTCCGGAACAGGCGGCCGTAGTCGGCCGCGCGCCTCCCTGTGAGTCGAGCCATACGACGGTGGAATTCGTCGGCTCTTGCGGGAAATCCGTTGTAAGTAGGGTCGACGGCGAGGTCGAACGTCGTTTCATTCGTGGCGAGCACCCTGCCCTCCCGGTCGAGGATCATTCCTCGCATGGCGGGTATGGTGATCGACGATTCCGCCTGCCGGACGCCTTCAGCGCGTAGTCTGGATCCGTCGACAAGAGAGAGCCGCACGATCTGAACAAAAACCAGAATGGGAAGCAGGCCCAACAGGCTCAGCACCACATACATTCGGCTCTCTATTTGCGCTCTCGGGTCCACTGGCGTGGTCGCAGTCTTAATCGTTGAGACGGATTACAGGTCCGGTGACGGCGCCCTCTTGAAGTCCAAGGCGACGGGCTTTCGGGTGGAGGACGGCCGGGCCCGCGGTCCGGTCGAGCTCTCCTTTGAGCTGGTCAAGCTTGAGATGAAGGCGGAGATTGTCCTTCTTCAGGACGTGCAGTGTCTCGTAGAGGCGCTGGGTTGCGTGCACGTGGCCGACGTAGAGCGTTGCGGTGAGTGCGAGTCCGGTCAGCCAAAGCGCAAACCGCGCGGTCGTCAGCTTCGGCACCGTGGTCGCAGCGGTCTGCTTTCGTCGTGGTTGGGCGGCCTTGGACAGCGTCTCCCAACCCGGAACGGCCTGGTCATCCACCTTAGCCGGGCGCACCCGCGTGACGGACGCTGTGCGCTGAGCTGCGCGGCGCTTCCGCGCCGGCATCTCCACCGCCATTTGCTTCGACCCTGAACGATGCGACGCCATACCCTTCTTCCTCTTGACTCCTCAAATCGTTGACTGTCCCGGGGAGTAACGATCGTCTTCGCGACGCTCGGCGATGCGCAGTCTCGCGCTTCTCGCGCGCGGATTCCGCGTCGACTCTTCCTCATCGGGCTGAATGGCCTTCCGGGTCACGGGCGCGAAAGGCGTGATCAGATTCCCGTACAAATCCCGCACGGCCTCGCCGCGGAAGTTTCCGAAACGCAGAAAATGCTTCACGCGCCGATCCTCGAGCGAGTGATAGCTGATGACGCCGATTCGCCCTCCGTTGCGGAGCAGGCCGACGGAGTCGGCCAGCGCCCGCTCGAGCACCTCGAGCTCATCGTTCACGGCGATGCGGACGGCCTGGAACACGCGCGAGAGCGTCTTCACCAGATCTCGCGCGGGAACCACGGAAGCGACCGCCTCCGCAAGTGAACGAGTATTGTCAATCGGCCTCGCCCTCAGCACAGCGCTCGCAATCTTCCCTGCTCTCTTCTCTTCCCCGTACACTCTGATTACCTCGCGCAATTCCCCTTCAGAGGCCGAATTGACAAACTCGTTCGCGGACCGCTCGGACACAGTGTTCATACGCATGTCCAGCGGCCCCTCTGTCCGGTAACTGAACCCGCGGCCGGGTGTGTCCAATTGGTGTGACGACACGCCCAGGTCGAGCAGTATCCCGTCCACTCGTTCGATGCCGATGCCGATCAGTAGCGCCGGCATCTCGCCGAAATTGCCGTGAAGGAGCCGAACTCGCCCGTCCCCGGAGAATCGATCCCTGCACACATCCATCGCTTCCAGATCCTGATCGATTCCCACGAGGACGGCCGACGACTCCAGTTCACCGAGGATGGCGGCGGCATGGCCGCCCCCTCCCACGGTGGCATCGACATACGCACCACTTCGGTCGGTGATTAATCCCTCCAGAACAGCCTTGCAAAGAACAGGGACGTGGTAAGAGCTCTCCGGCTCTGGACTCGACCCCACCATGTCACCAAAATCCGTTTATCTACTCGAGCATGTTCGGCCGGCCGCCGGCGTTACCGCCCATGACCAGTTCCGCGAGCTGCTCGTATTCAATCGTCTGATCGGCTTCTTGTCTGTCAAAAGTGTCGGGATCCCACAACTCGATTCGCTCCAGGGTGCCGATGATGAGCACCTTTTCCGTGATGTTTGCGAAATCCATCAGACGTTTCGAAAGCGCCATACGGCCTTGCCCGTCGAGGGTCATTTCGTCGGCCCAACCCAGGAGGGTTCGAATGAACGCCCTCGCCTCCTTCTGGTATGTATTAAGGCCGCGCAACTGCGTCTCCACATTATCCCACTCGTATGCCGGGAACACGTACAGGCAGGGCTCAAACCCTCTCGTGACCGTCAGCCTGCTGTTCGCTTCGGGGCGGATGGAACGACGCAGCTTGGCCGGAAGCGCCACGCGCCCCTTTGCATCGACTGAGTACTCCCATTGTCCTTTGAAGCCAGACATTGCTGCTCCGACCGTGCCACTCGAAATACGCCTTGCGCCTGTGTATGGAAATCTTCCCCACTTTTCCCCACTGCTTGGCTAAAGTAGTACAAAACGGGGCAAAAGCAACAATATTCCTTTGTAAAAGTTGTGATTATCTAAACATTTATGGTGTGTGAAGTATGTGTGGATAACCTATATTTCGGTCTGGTATACGTGACCGAGGGGGTAATCGTGGTTTATTGTGGGGAAGAACCTCGAAAGTTCGTCAAATTGACGATCGGAAGCTCTCAATGCCCCCGGCGGAGGGAGGCGTTTAAGGCATACGCAAGGTCGGTTGGCGGTCCTGATGCAGCATCGGACTTACACGAATAGTAGAAAAAAACCTACCTGGCCCTGACCGGAACGGATTGTGTTTTGCGCGTGTAATTACGTATCGTTCGGTTTGGAGAGTCTCTACACTCATCCTGCGTTCCTATGCACCTGCTCCACAGACGTTTGATTGTGACGTGCGCGACATTGCTTGCGACGGCCACGCTAGTGAGCGCGCAGAATTTTGTGCTGCAATCGAGCGTGATCGGATCGGGCGCGGTCAACGGCACGAGCACTAATTTCAAGGCGCTCGGCACGATCGGTCAATCGGCGAT
>DATKEJ010000335.1:0-8729 GCA_035512315.1 Rhodothermales bacterium
ATCAACTCGAGGGCGATTTCCTGAGTTCGCAGCGCGCAGTTCTTCCACTGGTTGTCGAATCCAGAGTCGGAGGGGTACCGGTGAGCAGGTTTCTCGGTACGGGCTCGGCGTTTCTGGTTGCCGAGGACGCGCTCGTTACTGCCTATCATGTGGTTGTCAACGCGCACCGGATTACGGCCACGCTGCCAAACGGACGGCGTGTCAACATCAAGAAAGTGTGGTCGATCGACCCGAAGCGGGATGTTGCGGTGCTCTACATCGATCCCGAGGAGGTCCAGCGGGCCAGAATCGAGCCGCTCGCCATAACTCCGCGTGAACCTATCATCCCCGGGAAACGACTCCTCGAAACAGATCGCATCGTCTTCACGACAGGTTGGCCCGACGGCATGCAACAGGGTGGGGCCGGCGTCCTGTTCACGACGAATCAATTCTACGATGACGACGCGATTTGGCTGAGCTCGAACAGGGTTCGTCCGGGTGACAGCGGAGGCCCGCTTCTCGATCGTCGCGGACGAGTGATCGGCGTCGTCTCGTACGGGATGTCGTCAGGGTCACAAGCATCACAGATGCTGGAGAACGTGGCCACATCCACTGACCCAAGACCGGCCCTGACCGAACGTCTGGTAGCCCGCCGCCCCTCCGGTTTGGGGACGTTCAGGAATGACGATTTCTTTGAGCGAGATCCGCAGGCCCGGGCCGTCAGAGTGATGTCGCTGCTCACTGAATATGCGCATTTGAGAAGGCGCTCGGACCCGGAGATCCTGGGTCTTTTCCTCGAAGAGCTCGATACGGCGGTTGAACAAAGCTACGAGGTGACCAGGCTTCATTTTCTGCAAGGGTCCATCTACCAGATGCTTGGCGATTTCGACCGAGCCGGCGACGCGTACCAGCGCGCTCTGGTTCAGCGAAATGAGCATTATCCGGCAGCGTATTCGCTCGCATACTGCCGCCTCGCCGAACGATCATACGAGGTCGCGGCCGAGCTATTCGATTTCACGACACACTTCGAGCCTTACCGAGATCTGGCGGAGTACGGGCTCGCCCAGGCGCAAATGCAGCTTCTCAAGTACGACGAGGCCATTTACCACCTCGGACGCATCATCCATCAGAACGATGAATTCGCTCCGGCGATATACCTTCTCGGAAGGGCGTATATCGGAAAGGGGAACATGGCGGCCGGCGCACGGATACTCGTAAAGCTTCAGAAAATGAATCCGGCCTGGGGCGAACTACTCGATCGCAGCATTCGACTTCCTCCGTTCCGGCCCGTTACGAAACGCGCGGTTGGGCGAGCGCGGATCCATCGAATCGACTAGACCTCCGACCTGCCGAGGGACAGCTAACTTTCAGGTCTTGTGCCTTCTCATTGAATTTATTGAAAATAATAGGGATATTCCCGACTCACTGGTTTGTCCTTGAGATGGGCACATGGGATATCAAATACCTGTGAATTAACAAGTTGGGTTGGACATCCGCGTAACTTTGAGTTGGAGGCTTGTATGAGTTACGACAGCGACGAGCAGATCAAGAGTCAGGGTGATGGCCAAGGTAACGACTATGCGAGCCGGGACGAGGTCTATTCTAAACGGGTGCTTGCCGGGAAGCGTACATACTTTTTCGACGTGAAGTCGACCCGGTCGGGAGAGGATTTTTTCGTGACCATCACCGAGAGCAAGCGCGTCGGCGAACATCGGTACGAGAAGCACAAAATCTTCCTGTATAAGGAGGACTTCGGCAAGTTCGTATCGGCAGTTCACGACGTGATCGGGCACATCAAAGCGGAGCTGCTCCCGGGGTATGATTTTCGCGGATTGCCCCCCTTAGTAACCGTGCCGGAAGAAGAGGCGCAGCAATTCGTTTCCGAATCGGAATAGATTCCCGACCTGGTCGCACTTCTTTCATTTCAATTTCGCCTGCAGACGGATCGAATAGCTCGCTTCCAGCGTACAGGCGGCTATTCAGGAAGGGACATTGGCGGATTACAGCTCGGAAGAGAGAACGATCGATCGCGAAGCGGAAGGATACGCGCGGTTCATTCGCGCGGCGGTGCGGAGGGAGTCCGTCTATCGTGTTCCTGCGCACGGGGGCATTTCAGTAAAGCTCAACCAGAACGAGTGCCCGTTCGACGTGCCGATTCCGGTGAAACATTTGCTCGTTCAACGTTTTGCGGACGCGAAATGGAACCGATATCCCACCGAGTTTTCAGACGACTTGCGGCGCGTCCTTGCCGCGTCACTTTCGCTTGACCCCGACTGCATCATCTTTGGAAACGGGTCGAACGAGCTCGCCCAGTTCCTGGGACACTCGCTTATTCGTCCAGGCAGGTCTGTCGTCGTTCTCGACCCGATGTTCTCGCTGTTCGAGAAGATCGTGAGACTATGCGAGGGCGTTCCCGTTGGCGTTCCCTGCGAGGCAGATTATTCGACCGATCCGAAGAAAATTGTCGACGCTGTGCGTGCGGCTGATGCCGATCTCGTCATCCTGGCGACGCCAAATAATCCAACGGGCCAGGCGATTGCCGTGAACGACCTCGGAGACATTGCCGGAAGCGTCGATGGGTTGGTGCTCATCGACGAGGCCTACCACGAGTTCGTGCCAGGTCCGAGCGCGCTGTCCCTACTCGACTCGCATCGGAACGTGATCGTAATGAGGACATTTTCCAAGACCGTGGGTCTTGCCGGTCTACGACTTGGATATCTGGTTGCGGCAAAGCCGATCGTAGCTGAGCTCCTTAAAGCAAGACTCCCATTCATGATCGATCGCCTCACGGAGATTGTTGGGGCATATTTGATCGAGCATCCGGAGATCGTCACGGAGCGGGTCAAGGTTCTGACGGCGGAGAGAGACCGGGTGCTCGGCGCCCTGCGTCAAATGCCGGGGGTGGAGGTCGTGCCATCGAGCACAAACTTTCTGATTTTTAGAACGCCGGTGGACGCCGGTCGCCTCGAACAGGCACTGGCCGACCGCGGCGTTCTGGTGCGCGACGTTAGCGGATACGAAAAAATGCCAGGATTCGTGCGGGTCAATGCCGGACTGCCGGATGAGAACAAGGCTTTTCTGTCAGCGTTGAACGACGTACTTTTTTCAGCCGGCGAAGAGGTGAGATGAAAATCGCTCGGTCCGCGTGCTCGAAGCACAAGTGCCAGGCTTCAAATGGGTGGCTGATTCGATGGAGTTGATTCAGGTTGAGATTCTAGGGCTTTCCACGAGCTCATCGAGTGGAGGTGCTTACGCCCTGGTTCTCGGTGAGTCGGAGGGCGGTCGCCGCCTCCCAATTATAATCGGCGCCTTCGAAGCACAGGCCATTGCGCTCGAGCTGGAGAAGATTCAGCCTCCGCGCCCAATGACGCACGATCTGTTGAGAGATCTTTTTGAGCAGGTCGGTGGAGAAGTCGTAAGTGTCGTGATCAGCGAACTCCGAGACGGCACGTTTTACGCAAAGGTCAGGTTCGTTCATCAGGGGGACGAACGGGAGCTCGATTCGAGACCAAGCGACGCAGTCGCGATAGCCGTTAGAACCGACGCGCCAATCTACGTAGCCGCGTCCGTACTCGCTGAGGCCGGCCTGCCGGGAGACGACGAGAACGGCTTGCAATTGGGACGCCCACCCGAGGAAGTCGAAGAGGAGTCGGCCGTACCTGTGACGCCCCTCGAGAAAATGCAGTCGCTTCTCGATAAGGCGATCGCCGAGGAGAACTACGAGAAAGCAGCGCAGCTAAGAGACGAGATCCAACGCCTGAAGGCTCAGGAGTCCTGATCCTGATGCCCTCTGATCTTTTTGGGATCCGAGCCTCTCGACGGGCGTTCGGGGGTGCGACCATCAAGCACCCGATCTCCGCATGACCCAAGACGATACACAGGGGGGAATCGCCAAAGTTCCTTTCGCCGCCTTACATCGGTACGCCGATCTGTTTCGCACCTACTGCACCGACTATCCTTCACTGTCTGATTTTTTTTCCGGAGACTTCAGGGATTCGCAGTCGATCGAGGATGCCGCCGCCCGCGCTGCCGCCTTCTCCCGAGACCGCGAGACCCTTGTTTCCGTCCTGAAACGGCAGAATCAGCACTGGGGCGCCCGGGAGCGGACGCTCGACAACATTTCGCGCCTCCTCGACCCGCAGGCCGTTGCTGTGGTCACCGGACAGCAGGTCGGGCTGCTCACAGGTCCGCTCTATACGATTCTGAAGACGATTACGGCTGTTCAGGTTGCGCGCCAACTGGAAGCCGAAACCGGCAGACCGTTCATTCCCGTTTTTTGGTTGGAGGGAGAGGATCACGACGTCGCGGAGGCGACGTCGATAACAATACCGACCGATGAGGGCCCTGTTCAATTTTTCTATCAGCCGCCAAAGGCGACGGATGGACTGAACGCTGGTCCCGTGGGCCGTCTCAGGCTGGATGACCGGTTCGCCGCGTTTATCGATGAGGTCGAGAATGCGCTGCAGCCCTCGGAGTTCAGGGACGGTATCATGAAGGCCGTTACCGATTCCTACGAGACCGGTGAAACCTTGCTGTGCGGATTCGCGCGGTACATGAGGAAGCTCTTTCCCGACGAAGGACTCGTGTTCATCTCTCCCGACGACGCCGAGCTCAAGCCGCTGCTCAGCCCGTTGTTCAGGCGGGAACTCGAGGACCATGCAGGATCGTATGGGGCGCTGAAGCAGGCGACCGAACGTCTTGAGAGCCGGTACGCATCCCAGATTAATCCCAGACCGGGGAACCTCTTCTTGCTGCACGAGCAAGGTCGTGTCAAACTCGAGCCGGGGAACGGATCCTTCCACTTGCGGGGTCTCGATCAGCATCTCGAATTGCGAGAGGCAGTGGAGATGTTGAATGATGAGCCGTCACGCTTCAGCCCGAATGTGGCATTGAGGCCTCTGGCCCAGGACACCCTGCTTCCGACAGCCGTATACGTCGCCGGCCCGGGCGAGATCGCCTACTTCGCTCAGCTCAAGGGGCTTTACGAGTGGGCCGGAATTCCCATGCCTGTCATCTATCCCCGCGCCAGCGCCACGTTCGTTGAAAAACGGATCAGACGGGTACTCGACCGCCACGAGTTGGGCCTGGAGAGAATCTCCGGCGATATCAACGAGGTCATAAGAGACGTCGTTCTGACAGCCTTCGAGGTGGATCTCGACGGAGCCTTTTCAGAGACTGAGCATTCAGTTGCCTCCGCTTTCGACGGGCTCAAGCCGCTGGTTGAACGGATCGATGCGTCGCTGAGCAAGAGCGTCGACGCAACGCGCGCCGGTATCGTAAAGCAGATCGAGAACCTAAAGGAGAGGACCGTTCGCTCCGGGAAGCGGCAGCAGGATCAGATCCGTGAGGCGATTCAGCGCGCTGGCCATCATCTTTTCCCAGGCGGATATTTGCAGGAGCGAACCGTGTCGCCGCTGTACATCATGACGAAGTACGGCCCCGATCTCCCGGTTCGGTGGATTTCCGTGCTTTCCACCGATACCACGGGTCACCAAATCGTCGAGATTGATTAGTCGAGCGTCAAACGTCGAGCGTCAAACGTCAAACGTCAAACGTCGAACGTCGAGCGTCAAACGTCGGACGTCGTGACAGCGACGCCAGGCCGCACCCAGACTTGCAGACTTGCAGACTAGGATCTTTTGATCCTCGCCAGCTCGGTCATAATACATCGATCCTGAATGTAGCCGAGTCCGGCCCGGATCGCGGCGAGTTCAGCCTCCGGTGAGGAGACGCCGGGTTGAGTCCAGATCACAGGCTTTGTGCCCGTCCGCTCTGATCGAGCGATTACCGACTCGACTGCGTCGAGCGTGTGCTCCGAGTTCCTGAAGATGTTGATGATGTCGATTGTGAGTGCCTCGGGAATGACGTCGAAGCTTGGGAAGCACGCCATTCCGTTGACGGTTCGATATTTCGGATTTACCGGGAGGACCGTGTAGCCCGATTCGACAAGCGAATGGGCCGCATGGTTGCTCGCCCGGAAAGGGTTGTAGGAGCAGCCTACGATGGCCACCGTTTTTGCAGCACTCAGTACAGAACGAAGGTCGTTCATCGGATCGACTCCTTTGATTGCCGGCTTAGAACATTTGGCGCAGGCGACGGTTCAGAAGCGTCTTTACCTTTCGGGTCCATTGAAAGACTGAGAGCATGGCGTCATACCCGTCACATGAGATAGAGCCCAAGTGGCAGCGTTACTGGGAGGAGAATCGAACATTCCGCACGCCGGAGAAGCCAGACCTACGTCGTCCAAAATACTACGTTCTGGACATGTTCCCGTATCCCAGTGGCTCCGGGTTGCACGTCGGGCATCCTGAGGGTTACACCGCGACCGACATCCTCGCGCGGTACAAACGGATGAAGGGGTTTAACGTGCTCCATCCGATGGGTTGGGATGCATTCGGGCTTCCTGCGGAGCAGCACGCGATCGAGACCGGCACGCATCCCCGTTCGACCACGAAGAAGAACATTGACCGCTTTCGCACGCAGCTTAAGGGACTGGGTTTCTCTTATGATTGGGAAAGGGAGTTCGCGACGACCGACCCCGACTATTACCGCTGGACGCAGTGGATATTTCTCAAGCTCTACGAACGAGGGCTCGCGTACGAGGCCGAGATTCCGGTCAACTGGTGCCCCGAGCTGGGCACCGTGCTGGCAAACGAAGAGGTGATCGATGGGAAGAGCGAGCGAGGAGGATTTCCAGTCGTTCGAAGACCTATGCGTCAGTGGGTGTTGAAGATCACTGAGTATGCCGATCGGCTCCTTTCGGATCTCGAGGACGTGGATTGGCCGGAGAACATCAAGGAAATGCAGCGGAATTGGATCGGCAGGTCAGATGGGGCGGAGGTCGACTTTCCGGTCGACGGACACTCCGATCGGGCGATCCGCGTCTATACGACCCGCCCTGACACTCTTTTCGGCGCCACCTACATGGTCCTTTCTCCGGAGTATGAGGGCCTCGACGAAATGGTGTCCACGGATCATCGGGAGGAGGTCGATGCCTATCGTGAGGCAGCGGCCCGAAAAAGTGAACTCGAGCGGACGGCGCTCCAGAAGGGTAAGACCGGTGTTTTCACCGGTGCGTTTGCCGTCAATCCCGTGAACGAGAAACGGATTCCGATATGGGTCGCTGACTATGTGCTCGCCTCGTACGGTACGGGCGCCATAATGGCCGTCCCCGCGCACGACGAGCGTGACTATGATTTTGCCGTCAAGTACGGCCTCCCGATCGTCGAGGTCGTGGAGGGCGGGGACATTTCGTCAGGAGCCTATGTCGGGGAGGGGCGGTTGACCGGATCTTCCAGTCATCTCGTCTCGATCGACGGTCTCGACACTAAGTCGGCGATCGCGAAGATTTGTGACTGGCTCGAATCCACGGGCGCCGGCGAGCGAAAGGTGAACTACCGGCTCCGCGATTGGCTCTTCAGCCGGCAGCGCTATTGGGGAGAGCCGATTCCGGTCATCCATGTAGACGGACGGCACAAGCCCGTTCGAGACGACGAGCTTCCGGTGAGCCTTCCGGAGGTCGAGTCGTACAGACCGAGTGGTACGGGAGAGAGTCCGCTATCGACCATCGAAGACTGGGTCAACACGGTCGATCCCGAAACCGGAGAACCCGCAAAACGGGAGACCAACACGATGCCGCAGTGGGCAGGCTCGTGCTGGTACTACCTACGATTCATCGATCCCAAGAATGATACAGCGCTCGTGGACCCGGAGAAGGAGCGCTACTGGATGCCGATCGACCTATACGTCGGCGGGGCGGAACACGCTGTGCTGCATTTGCTCTACGCCCGTTTCTGGCACAAGGTACTCTACGATGCCGGCGTCGTGTCCACGAAAGAGCCATTTCAACGGCTGTTCAATCAGGGGATGATTCTTGGGGAACTGGAGTTCACGATATACCGGAACCGAACCGGAGACCACATCTCCCCTGAAGAAGCCGACAAATTCGAGAGAGAAGGAGTCGAGTTCACCTCAGAACAGGTGCCTGAAGACCTTGTCACAAAGGTCGGTGACCGCTTCGTGCTCAGAGAAAACCATGACGTCCCCGTTTCGGCGCGTGCGTACAGGATGAGCAAGAGCCGTGGCAACGTGGTCAATCCTGACGTGATTGTCGACAAGTATGGAGCGGACTCACTGCGGCTGTACGAGATGTTCATGGGACCTCTCGATCAGGTAAAGCCATGGTCGATGAGTGGAGTCGGAGGAGTACATCGGTTTCTGAACCGGTCTTGGAGGTTTGTGGTCGATGAGGACGGAGGCCTGTCTCGTCAGATTACGGATTCGGAGCCTACAGCTGATCAGCTCCGCGTTCTGCACCGAACCATCGAGAAAGTGACAGGGGACATCGAAGGCCTCAGGTTCAACACGGCGCTGTCGACGCTGATGGAATTTCTGAACGAGGCCGTGCGCTGGGAGACATGTCCGGGCGAGGTGGCCAGGTCATTTGTCCTGCTTCTGAGCCCATTCGCCCCGCATCTCGGAGAGGAGTTGTGGGAACGTCTGGGTGGAGCGAGTTCCCTGGCTTATGAGCCGTGGCCGGAGACGGAGCATGAATACCTTCGTGTCGAGCGTCTTGAGATAGCAGTGCAGGTCAACGGAAAGGTGCGTGGATCGGTGGTCGTCGATGCCTCGGCCGACGAATCGACCGTCGTGAGCGCCGCTCGAGAAGTTGGGAACGTCGCTCGATTCATCGAAGGACAGACCGTGAGGCGTTCCATATACGTGCCGGGGCGCATCGTCAATTTCGTAAT
>DATKEJ010000336.1:0-20555 GCA_035512315.1 Rhodothermales bacterium
CCCGCAGCATCGAACGCTCTCTTCGCACCGTCCATTGCGTGCGAAAGGTCGAAGATGATTCCCGAGACCTCCGGATTGGCTCTCAGGATCGCAAGGAGCAGATCGCCGTAGCCGCCGCCGACGTCGACGACTTGTTTGGCGTCTGAAAAATCGCAGATTTGGGCGACGTCGTCGGCAACGAGACGCGTGAGCTCAGCCATTGCCTCGTGGAAAACGCGCGCCGTTTCTGCGTCGATTTCGAGACGATCGAAGCCCTCGAGACCCGTAACGGACTTTCGCACGCTCTCGCCGGTCGAGACACTCTCGAGAAGCAGGCCCCATGTCTCCCAGAGATGGCCGCCCGTCCATATCGCCCAGGAGCGCAACGATCCGGGGCCCGTTCCCAGCAGCGAGCCCATGGGTGTGATGGCAAACGAGCCGTCGTCCAACTCGTCGCATATTCCGATCGTCGTCAGGGCGCGCAGGACACGACGTAGCGAAGG
This sequence comes from Rhodothermales bacterium, assembly GCA_035512315.1. Lineage (GTDB taxonomy): Bacteria > Bacteroidota > Rhodothermia > Rhodothermales > DATKEJ01 > DATKEJ01. The sequence goes on from DATKEJ010000336.1 coordinate 483, forward strand.
TGCGTGTGTCCTGGTGGCGGAGGCAAGCTGCTCGCTAGTTCTCGAACCGTCAGCGAGCAGATCGGCGAGGTTCAGCTCCGCCGCGACGTAAATCGCCTGTGCCGCCCAGCTTCCGCCCAAGAGCTCGAGGAGTCTGTTCGCGTAGTCCCTCGTGTCGTTCATGTGCGCGCCCGGACACGAATGTTGGTGGATGGCTTGTTGGAGGAAAGATTACGAAATATTGTAGTAAGCGCTCCTGTAACCGACAAGGCAACCGAATGGCCGACGCACTCCCCGTCCTACGTTTCCGAATCGAACTCGAAGGCTCCTCGCCCCTGATCTGGCGAGAGATTGACGTCCCGGTCGACTACTCCTTCTGGGATCTTCACGTTGCGATTCAGGACGCCATGGGCAGTGGGGGAGCACTCGATTGATGAATTGATCACTCCGTCGTGGCGCGCTTGGCGGCTCGTTCTCGCGTCTGGTAGTGTGAGTGCTCAACTTTTGACGCCGCCACTTTCTGCTTTCTGCTTTCTGCTTTCTTAATTCCCCAGCGTCGCCTCATACTCCTCCACCAACCCCTCAAACGCCTCGATCGTCTGCAGGAACGGCTCCGGCGTAGTCATATCGACGCCGGCTTCCTTGAGCATGTCGATCGGATAGTCCTTGCTTCCCGACTTCAGCAGATTGAGAAATCGATCGACGGCGGGCTGCCCCTCATCGAAAATCTTCTGCGCCAGGGCCTGCGCTGCGGCGAATGACGTGGCGTACTGATAAACGTAGAAATTGTCGGTGCGCAGGAAGTGCGGGATGCGGCTCCATTCGGCGGCATTCAATGGATGTGCGTGCACGGCGTCGCCGTAATAGGCTTCGAACACGTCGGCGTACAGCGTATCCAGCGTCTCCTTAGTGAGCGGCCTGCCATCCTCCACCATCGCGTGCGCCTGCATCTCGAAATCGGCGAACGAGATTTGACGGAAGAAGGCGCCTCGGAAACGGTCGAGGTAGTTCTGATAGAGCTCCAGCTTTTGGTCCCGCGTCTCCGATTCGCCGAGCATCTTCTTGAGCACGATTGCTTCGTTCGTCATCGACGCAACCTCGGCAATGAACGTTTTATAGTAAGCGTAGACCCACGGCTGCTCGGCATGCGACATCCACGAGTGCAGCGAGTGGCCGTATTCGTGCGCAAGCGTGAAAACGTCATCCAGCGTGCCTTCGTAGTTCATCGAAACGTATTTGGGCGACCGGTAGGTGCTCCAGTGGTAGGCGCCTCCGCGCTTTCCACGACTCTCGAAGGCATCGACCCAACGCTCCTCGAACCCCCGGTGGTAAAGCGCGATGTACTCTTCGCCGAGCGGCGACAACCCCTCGGCGACGATCACCTGAGCCTCCTCCCACTCGAGATCGGCGAACACGACGTCCATGGTCGGTGCGTATAAATCCCATACCTCCATCGTATCGACGCCCAGTTGCTCCTGCCGGATTTTGAGGTACCGCTGCAGCGGCTCGGCGTTCTCCCGCGCCGTGGCAATCAGATTGGTGTAAACCTCAACGGGAATCGCGCTGCTGTACGTCGCAGCGTGCAGCGCGGAATCATATCCGCGCGCATCTGCGAAAAAGACGCGGGACTTGACATGCCCCTCGTAGTTGGCGGCGAGTGTACTTCCGAGATCCTGGTACGCCTGGAACATGCCGATCCACGCATCCTTTCGGACGCGACGATCGGGAGACCTCAGGAAAGCGCTGAACCGGGCTTTCGTAAGCTCCACCTCCTCGTCGTTCTCGTCGAGCATCGTGCCGTAGGTCAGATCCGCGTTGTCGATGGCGGAAAACACGTTGTAGAACTTACCCAGCGGATCGCTCGCCTTGGCGAGCAATTTCTCCTCCGCCTCGCTCAACGTATAAGCTCGCTGTCGCGCGATCGAGTCGAAATAGTGGCGATATACGTGGAGATCCTCCGTTCCCTCGATCATCTCACCGAGACGATCGTCTGAAATCTCGAGGATCTCGGGCTGGAAGTAAGCAGTCGCTTCGCCGTACTGAGAATTAAGGGCGCCGGCGCGAGAGAACATGCCGCCGTACTTGCCCGCACGCTGATCCTCAAAGAATTTCAGTCCGGAGAACACGTACAGGTCAGTGAGAAGCCTCGCCGCCTCCTCCTGGGCCATGATTGCCTCATACAGGGTCTCCCCACTCTCCGCCAGCCGGCCCTTGAAGCGAGTCAGTTCCGGCATCAGGGCCTGGACCTTTTCGAAATCGGCCTCCCAGGCGTCATCGGATGCGTAGAACGGGGTCAGGTCCCACTTGAATTGCTCCTCGATCTCGGAGCGCTCGGGGACTTCCTGGGAGAATGCGGGGATCGAGGCAATGACGACTAAGAGGACGGGGAAGAGTCTTATGTGCTTCATTTCAGTGTCGGGAGGATTTTCTGGATAACTTGTAACGATACGAAAGGAGAGGATTCGGTTACAGGCAAAAAATGGCAAATGGCAAATGGCAGACTTGTCCGGCGTAGCCCGAAGAATGAGGGCGAAGACGGATGGCAGATGGATTCTCGTAAGGCAGCCGGTCCGTGTCGAGGGACGAGGTGTACGGGCAGGCCAGAGCCGACCGGCCTAGATTTCGTCTGGTGCAGCTCGCGGAGCGTCGGCCTGCCCGTTCGAGGGGCGCAAGCAGAGAAACCTCACGCCATCGTCATTGGTCATACCGCAACCAGACCCAATCTCCCTACAAACGGAACGAGGTCTCTGTCCGAATACAGCACGGCGTGCCCTTCGGCGATGCAGAAGGTGGCGATGATGAAGTCCGCCGTGCGGAAGGAGGATGGTCGAGGATCACGGAACCTCGAACTCCGAACCTCACCTCGCCAGCACCATCGACGCGATGCTCCCGAACGACCCGGCTTGCATTCGACAGACATACAGTCCACCCGGATGATCCCCTGCCTCGAACGTCACGATGTGCGATCCTGCCGGTTGCGGCGAATCGACCAGGCGTTCCACCTGGCGTCCAAGTGCGTCGTAGACGACGACGGATACGTGCTCGGGCCTCGGCAAGTCATATCGAATCTGCGTCGAGAGGCTGAATGGATTCGGGAAGTTCTGACTCAGTGCGAAAACGGAGGGCAATCCGTCGGCGGCGACGCCGGTCCCGATCACCGTTCGGAACGCCCGGTGCTCCGACCAGGCCCCCTCCCCGCCCTCGTTGATGCCGGAGACCCGCCAGAAGTATCGCGTGTCGTACGCGAGTGGCGACTCGAGCGCATAGTCCGTCGCGGGCGTCTGGACATCGACCAGGATCTGCTCAAACAAGCTGTCGAATGCCAGCTCAAAGCGGTATGAATCCGCGTCCGCGGCTGCCTGCCAGCTGAACGTCGCATAAGCCGGGACTCCCTCCGCAGACGCATCCGGCGACACGAGCGTTATTGCCTGCGGCGCCGATACGATCGTCGTAAACGACTTGGGCGCCGTAAACGTGTATTTTCCGTCCGCGGCGATACCGGCTACGCGCCAATAGTAGGTCGTCTCGTGGTCGAGCGACTGCGCGATGTAGTAGTCCTCACCGAGGCTGTCGACGTAAATGAGGGGATTCGTGAAAGAGGGATTGGAGGCAACCTGGAGCTGGTGATAGATAGCATCGGGGGCCTTGGTCCATCGGAACGTCGGATCGACCACGACGCCGGTTTCATTCTCGGCAGGCTCCAGCAGCGTTGCCGCCAGGGGGCCGGATGCGCCGACAGTGAACTTGGCATAGGCGGTAAAGGGACCCTCTCCGCCGGGTCCGGTCGAACGAACGCGCCAGTTATAGCTGGATTCCGCGAATGGCGCGACAAAGGTCTCCTCCGCGTTAGGCGTGTTCAGGGCGAAAATGATGTCGTTGATGTTAGCGCCTGACGTAACCTGTACGTCGAAGCGCTGGGCGCCGGCCGGCCGCGTCCACGTCAGTGGAACCGAAGTCGGTTGATCGGAGGCATCCGCAGGGGGACTTATGAGCGATACAATGGATGGCGTCGAGACGACGAAGAGTCCCTCGATGCGCGTATTTCCACTCACTACCTCTTGGGCCGTCGATTGGCCGATTTCAAGCCTCCAGACGGACTTCCCTCCGGGGATTGTCCACCACAAATACCTGTCGGACGCGTCAACGGCCAGATCGCGGATTTCTGCGACGCCGGAAAGAACGGCCGTCTCCAGGGATCCGTCGAGATTGGACCGACGGAGCGTCTGCGAGGCGAGGTCCAGCCAGTACAAGCTTCGCGGACTGATGGCTATTCCGGATCCCACCCCCGTCTTCAACTGCACGGGATCCGATCCGTCGAGATTTCGCCGCCACAGCTGACCGAGGCGACCGACGAAATACACCTCTCCCCTCTCGCCATCGACTTCGATGTCCCAAATAGTTTCGAAGGCTTCGTCCTCGATGACGTTGCCAATCAGACCCTCCATGGGACCCATAACAATGCGCCCCGGACTAAGCATGGAGCGCGAGACGGAGGCTTCGGTGCCGACATACACGTTTGCGTTAAGCGGATCGACGGCGATGGCCGACAGAACATCGAGTCCGAATTCCGACGGCTCGGGAATCCTGATCGGAAAGTCCTCAAAGTTTCGTCCGTCGAGGTCGGAGCGCGAGACGACCTGCCTTGGATACCGTCCGTCAACCCAGTACACTTTGCCGGCGGTTGCATCCACCGCTACATCGACAGGTTGAATCATCAGCGAGGTCAGGTTCTCGAGGCTCGATCCATCGTGATGACACCGCATGATGCGCGGTGAGGGGCCGAATGTCGCGAGGAAAATGACCCGCGAGCGATCGTTGATTGCCAGTCCCAGCGGCGTGCCTTCCACCTTGGCAATCTCTGTAATGGATTCGCCATCCGTCGAACCGCACATCAGCCGGGCTGGTTCGGCGGGCTCGCCCGGACCTTTCGGAATCGTTTCCGACCAGCAAAGTCTGTGTGCCCCCGGCTCGACCGTGACCGCCTCGATGTTGTTGTCGGATTTCACGACGGTGTCGACGGGGACGCCGATGAACGTGGTCTTCAGAATACTCTTTCCGACCGGGATGAAGACCTCATCGTCTAGATTATCGACGGCAAGGTACTGTGACCCCTCGGTGCTGATCTGTTGGATGTCGGTCCCGTCGAGCTTCGACCGGAAGGTACCGCCGGAGGAGACTGTCCAGAACATGAGATTGTCGTCGACGGCTATCTCGAGTGCCTGAGGCCACTCGAAGGCGGTCACGAGTTCGACCGGATTCGACCCGTCGAGCCCGCTTCGCTTGATGGCCTGCTTCTCTGTCCAGTACAGATGGCCGTTCGTGCCGTCGACCGCGACACCAAACGGAGCGTGCGAATTAAGCAAGATTACTCCGCCCTGTCTGCCGTTGGGGCTGATCCGCGAGATCCGGTTGGTCCCTTGGTCAGCCCAATAGACCCAGCCGGTTGACTGATCGATATCCAAGTCTACCGGCCATTCGAGCGCAAAGCCCTGGGCGGTCGTTTGCTTGGATGAGCCGTCGAAATTAGAGGAAACGATTGCCGGGTTGTCGGGCTCCGTCCAGTACAGTCTACCTTGGCTATGGGCAACATGTGGCGCAAGAACGAGCGCGAGGAAAACGGGCACTATACGGCCCGCCCGGACTCTGTAAGGAGTGTGCCGCATGACCTTCCTCCTGGATTAGGTGAGCACGGTAAGAAACCACCCCGATCCCGACCCGCATGTGGGGTTTGGTATCAACCTCTTGAGGTGGAAAGTCGCCCGCCGGTAGGGCGGCTCGGGAGAAAGAACGCTCGAGTACGCCACGAGTTCGGTTCGCACTCGAACGCCGTCAGACGTCACCGGAAGGGTGTTATAGGTTGCTCGATTCCACGCCCGTACCTCGCCGGACTGAAGTCCGGCTCGGGGTTCTGGTGAGCCGTTCATACCCCGGGCTGAAGCCCGGGGTGGTCGTCCAGACGCCACGGTTTTGTCATGCGGACATGTCCCTACACCTCGGGAATCGCCTTCGACAGAATCACCCGCTTCCCGATCGGGTCCGTTCTTGCCGCATCGACCATCGCCGCGGCGATGTCGCGCGCGTGCACCGGTTGAATCGACCTGGGGCCGAGGCGCATCAGCTTCCGTCCAAGCTCCTCCATGAATCTCCGCTCTTTGCGCTCACCTTCGATGACGGAGGGTCTGATGATCGTGAGTGCGGGATAACCGAGGGCGTCGATTGCCTCCTCGACTTCTCCTTTCACGCGGCTGTAGAGAAAGATCGATTCCTTGTTCGCACCAATCGCGCTGACAAGAGCGAAGTGACGGGCACCGTTCGCCAAAGCCATCTCGGCGATCCTCACGGTATACTCGTAATCGACCTTTCGGAAAGCCTCCTTCGAGCCCGCTTTGGCCATCGTCGTGCCGAGCGCGCAGAACACATGATCGACAGCGGGCATCTCCCCCGAGACGATGAATTCGTCGAAATCGATGACGTACTCGACCGCCTTTGGATCTCCCGCCAAACCGTCGATCGGGCGGCGCGTCAGGACGTGAACGCTACCGTACGCGTCGTCGGCAAGAAGGATGTCGAGGCATTCGCGGCCGACGAGACCGGTGGCGCCTAGTAGCAGGGCAGTCATGGGTCACTGGGTGTTGTGGTCCGGAGTCCGGCGTCTGGGGTCCGGCGTAGGGGGTTGCTGAGATCGAGCAATTGCCGCTCCAAACCGGTGAAGGTCGTCGGCGCAAGCAAAGCCCCCCGCCGGACTCCGCACTCAGGACTTCGGACATTCAAACTCATACCGCCCCGCCGAGACCCAGATTTGCACCCGTCCCTGTTGCTCCGGCACTAACGCAATGCCGGATACGTTGTCGATCGGGATGCCCGATTCAGTAACATCCTTGAGGCTCGTACACGGAAGGACGACCGTCGCGGCGACATTTGGCGGAACGGCCACCGTGAGTCTGAATCGATCGCCGACGACCGTCCAAGACGAGATCAATCGACCGTACATCGTGTTGAGCTCCGCCTCGGCAGACGTCAATCCGCCTCCGGGTTCGGGGAAGATGACGACGCGCCTGAATCCCGCCTCGGCTTCGGATTGGCGGATCCCGGCAACTATCTGATACAGCCACGATCCCACCGCTCCTAAACCATAGTGGTTGTAGGAGTTCATCCCGGGATCTTGAAACGACCCGTCGGGCTTAATGCCGTCCCAGTGCTCCCAGATCGTGGTGGCGCCCTTTGTAATCGGGTACAGCCACGAGGGATATGAGTTTTTGAGGAGCAGGTCGTAAGCGACGTCCGTGCGTCCGACATCTGTGAGTACGTGCAGTAGCAGGGGTGTACCAAGGAAGCCCGTCGTCAGATGATCGTCGAACCGCTCGATCTCGTCGACGAGCCGATCGGCAGCCTGCAGACGGAGGTTGCGAGGAAGCAGATCAAATGCAAGCGCAAGGACGTACGCGGTTTGCGTGTTGGAAGCGAGCCTGCCGCCGGCGGTTACGAACTCATTAACGAATGCGAGCCTGAGCTCGGAAGCGAACGCGTCGTATGCTCTCACATCGGAGTGGCGTCCGAGAACACGCGCAGTTTCTGCGACAAGGAGGGTGGAGTAGGCGAAATATGCGGCAGCAATGAGGTCGTTGTCGGTTGGCCCCGACAACCGGCGATGGTCGTTCGATCGATAGGAGAGCCAGTCTCCGAAGTGCTCGCCGCCTCGCCAGATGAGATCGTCGTCCGTCTGCCGGTGCATGTAGGCAATCCAGGCAGTCATGCTATCGTACTGGGACTCGAGGATCCGCTTGTCCCCATAGATCCGATAGAGTGTCCACGGGACGACGATTGCCGCGTCCGCCCACCCCGTCGCACCTCCGCGGAATGCGCCCTCCGTGGAAACGACATCCGGGACGACAAAGGGAACGCATCCATCATCCCGTTGGTCGGCGGCCAGATCCCGCAGCCATTTCGTGAAGAACCCGGCGACTTCCATATTCAGCGCGGCCGTCTCGGCGAATACCTGCGCGTCGCCCGTCCAACCCAGACGCTCATCGCGCTGCGGGCAGTCGGTCGGGACTTCGAGGAAATTTCCCTTTTGACTCCACACGATGTTTTCATACAGACGATTCAGCGAGGGGTTGGAGCAGGCGAAGCGGCCTCTGCGAGGCAGGTCGGAGTGGACGACGACGCCCGTCAAGCTGTCGAGCGACACCTCGCCCGGGTATCCTTCCACCGATACATAGCGGAACCCCTGAAACGTGAAGTGCGGCTCGAATACCTCGTCTCCCAAGCCTTTCAGGGTGTACCGAACCTCCTGCCTGGCCTTTCTGAGGTTTTCCACGTACAAGTTTCCTTCCGCGTCGAGCACCTCGGCGTGACGAAGTACCACGGTACTTCCGGCCGAGCCATTTACTCTGAGCCGCACCCAGCCAACCATATTCTGCCCGAAATCAACGATGGGCCGGCCGTTCGTGTCCCGCGTAATCGTGACCGGAGCAATCTCCTCGATTCGACGCACCGGAGGTCCAATCTGGCCCACCAGAATGTCGTGTGGATGCTGGATTACTTCCACGCCCAACCAGTCGCCGTCGTCGAAACCGCTCTCCGACCAACCCGGCCTCTCGAGACGCGCATCGTAGATCTCCCCCATGTAGATATCAGACATGAGGATCGGACTTGTCGCGGCCGTCCACCGATCGTCGGTACGAATCCATTCGTGGACTCCTCCTTCATATTCGACGCGCAGCTGCGCCAGCAAGGCCAACCTGTCTCCGTAAACATTGCGTCGAGGCTCCCAGGTGAGCCAACCCCGATACCAACCGTCGCCGAGAATTGCTCCGATCGCGTTGGCCCCCGGCCGCAACAGGTCGGTCACGTCGTACACCTGGTACTGCAGCCGCGAATTGTAGCTCGTCCATCCCGGGGTGAAGAGATCGTCGCCCACGCGATTTCCGTTCAGGTAGGCTTCGTAAAGGCCCAGCGCGGTCACGTAAAGGCGCGCGGATCGGATTCCGGGACCGAGCTCGAACGCTCGTCGAAGCATGGGGGGCGGCTGCGGACTTGAAGGATCATCGCCCCATCCGGGCGAAATCCACTCCGCCTCCCATTCGCCGGCGTCCAGTAGGCCCATCTCCCAGAACGCCGTGGGGCTCCACTCCGAAGGCACGTCCTTCTCGTCCCAAACGCGAACGCGCCACACGTATCGCCTAGCAGATTCCAGTACGCGACCGCCATAGGCGATCTGGATTGACTGGTCGGAATCAACCTTCCCGCTATCCCAGACTGGACGAGCTCTCGCCGAATCCCCGACGCGTTTGACACGAATTTGGTAAGCAGACTGGGCCGCGCCCCGACGGTCCGACGTTAGTTTCCAACTGACACGAGGCGCCGGCTCGTCGATCCCGATTGGGTCGACGCGGTACTCGCATCTCAGGTCTTCGATTTCCAGGCTCAAGGCAGCCTCTTTCTCTCTTTCGGCCGTGTAGGATGCACCCCTACCGGCTCAGCCAGCCATCTACTACCCCCGATCGTGACCCGATCCGCCAAGAAAGGGATGCTGTGCCGCGTACCGTTGACTGCTTTATGGAAACCAAAAGTGAGCATCATGTACAAGGGTTGCTGGAAGATAGGTGTCGCGCTGCTGTATGTCATTTCGTTCGTGGAGTGCAGTCGAACAGGGGCTGGCGTCCCGAGAATACCCGATGATCCGGACGACGAAGACCTGACGGAACCCTCGGAGCGAACCCGCAACCGGATGCTCTTCGGAAATCTTACCTATTCGGTCTGAAGAACTACGTGTTCGGGATCGAAGTGAGCTACTGGAACACGGAACTCGTTGGTCTGCAATCAGGGGATGCGCTGCACGTGGCGGGAGTGACGAGATTCTCGTTCTAGGTTCGAAGTTCGAGGTTCGAGGTTCGGAGTAGGTCATCCCGGACTCGATCCGGGATCCAGGATGAGGACGCTAAGCGTAGCGCTAAACGAAAAACGCTAAACACCCCTGCGGACCCCGCCGCGAGCCTGCATCGGAATGACGATCCCTGACACCGGACTCCGGACTCCGGACGTCTAAGAAGCCCCAATCCGCCGTACCGCCCCATCCAGAATCGCTTTGAGCAAGTCGGCATAGCTCATCCCGCCGAAACCGGCCATGAAGTTCAGCTTGCCGTCCCAGCACCAACCCGGATTGGGATTGACCTCCAAAAGCTTCACCTCGCCATTAGCGTCGGTCCGGTAATCGAACCGGGCGTAGTCGCGGCACTCCAGTCTTTCGAAGAGTATGAGCGAATAGTCATACAGGCGGCGCCGGAGGTCTTCGGAGATTTCGGCCTCGTGGTATTTGACCTTGTCCCAATACGGTGAGTCGGGAATCCATTTCGACTCGTATCCAAGGATCTTGGGAAGCGACGGATCGAGACCGCTGAAGTCAACCTCCAGCACGGGAAGGTGGACGAAGCCGAGTCCCGGATTTCCGACCAGTCCGACACTGTACTCCGGCCCGGATAGAAACTCCTGGATGAGCACGGCCCGCCCGGGCAGCGTTTCCCGAATGTGTTCCAGATAGCGAATCAGCTCTTGTGAGTTGTGCACGACCGCGTCCTTCGTGATCCCGATACTCGAGTCGCCGGTATTCGGCTTCACGAGCGCCGGAAGGGCCGAGGGAATCGTGGCCGCCAGATCAGCCGGATCGAAGTAGGTCTCGAGCGGCACCGGGATGTCGACCACCTGCGCATAGGAGCGCACGAGGCTCTTGTTGTAACACAGCCCCAGGCAGGCCGGACCAGCCCCGGTCTACGGGATGCCGAGCATTTCGAGGAGCGCCGGCACATGCAGTTCCTTGAACGCGTCGTTCTTGTAGCCCTCGTCACAGAGATTGAACACGAGCGGCGGGGGGTTGCGACGCAATTCGGAAATGAAGCGGTCGTGGTCCCCAAAATACTCGAACGAGAAGTCGTCGAGCTCGACGAGGGCCTCTTTGAGAATCCGGATCGTCTCGAAGTCCTCTGGATTGAACTGGCCGTCCTTCTTAACCGGATCCGGAAGCGAGGCGTCGCCGAGCAGCACCGTGACCTCCCGAACGACGGCCGGACGGGCCGTGACCGCTTTCACCTTCTGCGGGGCGCGTGCCGTCAAGAACCACCGGCGGGCCATCATGCCCAGGTCCTGACCGCGATCGGAGTCGGCGAGCATCACACCGTGATCCTGAATTTCTTCGAACCCGAGGCTTTCGAGGAGGCTTGTAATCCGTTCTCGCGTGTAGAGTCGCTCCGCGTAGAACTGATCGGCGATGACGCCGATCTCCGAGTTAACGACCACTTCTCGAGAGACCAGCCGGCTGCCGTCCGATGAGAGCGATCGTTCGCGGCAGACGAACTGCTGCTCGTCGATCCACTCCCACGATCTCCGCTCGAAATGCTCGCGCATCCAGGCGCCGTCCGTCAAATCGAGAACGAGCGTGCCTTCCGACCGCAAAACGTTCTTGACCGTCTCCAGGACGGCCACGTCATCGGCTTCCTGCTCGAAGTAACCGAACGAATTGCCCATTATGGCGACGCAGTCGAAAGTGTCTGCGTCGAATCGCTGCCTCCTGGCGTCCCCTTCGTGGAACGAGATGGGTAAACCGGCCTTTTTCGCTCGCCTCCGTGCGAGTCGGATCAGATATCTGGATCGATCGAGGCCCGTAACGTGCTGAAATCCGCGACGCGCCAGTTCGAGACAGTGCCTTCCCTGGCCGCAGCACAAGTCGAGAATGCGATCGGAAGGATCTAGTCCGGCCGCCTCCACGAGCGCGTCAATTTCGCGAACTGTGTTATCCTCTCGTTCGACGACGTCGCCGTCGGTCTTGAGGTAAACTGCGTTGAAAAGACGACGCCACCAGTCGGGGGGCAAGTGACGTTCAAGATCGGAGACGGGACCTAGTGTGCGCGGGTGGGGCGCGTCGGGAGGTTTCTTCATTGGCTCAATAGGAGCCTTCAGGTTGGTTAAGTTTCAACATTCGCGGCTTGAATCGAATGAACCGCACAGGGTTCCAGATTCGTGGCACGTGTCGCGATTCGTGGAACTGCTCGTCGAGAATCAACGTCTGTGCTCCGGTCGTCCGAGCTAATCCTGATCATCATGCCGAAGCGCAGCGCGGGAATTCTCCTCTTTCGCCGGACACGGGGTGTGGAGGTCCTGCTCGTTCACCCGGGCGGACCTTTTTGGGCCGGGAAAGATCTGGCCGCATGGTCGATTCCGAAGGGAGAGTTCGACGAGGAGATAGAAGACGGACTATCGGCTGCCAGGCGGGAATTCAAAGAGGAGTTGGGACTAGATCTGCCAGACGTGAACTTCTCGCGATTGAGGGTCGTCCGCTACGCGAGCGGCAAGCACATCCACTGCTGGGCCGGTGAAGCCGACCTCGACGTTGCGTCTATCGAAAGCAATCACTTTGAAATCGAGTGGCCGCCGAAATCCGGACGGATGCGGTCGTTCCCCGAAGTCGACCGAGCGGATTGGTTTGAGCTGTCGGTGGCAATGGAGAAGATCCATAAGGGGCTGCGGCCGGTGCTGGAGCAGCTGGGATGATGGATAATGGCAAATGGCAGATGGCAGATGGCAGATGGCAAATGGCAAATGGCAGACCCTCTGCGGATCGTGCCGGGAGCCTGCCCCGAACGAGAGAGCCGACATCCATACGGTTCCGGCATTGATCGAGCTCGGAGGGGTCATCCCGGACTCGATCCGGGATCCAGAAACAATTCAAAATTGAAATGCAAAACGCAAAATGACCCCAAAGGATGTCGCCGGTTTCATCTTATTCCGAAACATTCTATACTCTTTTCGATCGTTCGCGAAGTGATAATCCGCTATCCAGCCATCTGCCAAATAGCCGGCCGGACAAATGACACAGGCTCGACCCGAATCCGCCGAATCCGACCCGGGGAGCGCATCGGTTCTGTTTGCCGCCCTTCGCATCCTGGGGTTCGTGGCGTTGGTTCTCATGCTCGCGTCCATCATTTACGCGGGCTGGATCGCGCTCGACAATTGGGGAGACATCCGGGTCTAGCGACCCGCACTCTTTCTCTTTCAGACACTTGCGACCATGACGAAGCGCCACACCCGGCTGTTCTTCATCGTAGGAACACTACTTTTCTCCGCCATCTTCATCGGCCTGACGATCGACAGCCATACCAGATTCGATGAGCTCACCAACGCGGGAAACATCACCCCGGAGGTGATCGACGGCAAGCACGTGTGGCACCGGAACAACTGCATCAATTGTCACACGCTCTTTGGTGAGGGAGCCTACTATGCGCCCGATCTCACGAAAATTACCAAGCAGCGCGGCGAAGCCTTTCTCACCGCCTTTCTTCGCGACCCCTCGCAATTCTACTCGGAAGAGACCCACCGCCGCCTGATGCCCAACCCGAATTTGAGCGACCAAGAGATCAAACAGGTGATCGCATTTCTGGACTGGGTGTCGGAAGTAGACAACCAGGGCTGGCCGCCGCGACCCATCGTCGTTTCGAGCGGAGCGCTGGCCGGCGCATACGCGGACGAGACGCCCACCCCGGGCGCGGCCTCCGACGATCCTGTGGCTCTCGGCGAGTCGCTTTTCCGGGATCCTGCCGTCGCCTGCCAAGCCTGCCACGCCACCCGGGCCGGAGTCACACAGGCCGGACCCACCCTCGCCGGCATCAGCACGCGTGCAGCCGAGATCGTTAAGAATCCGGACTATGCCGGCTCTGCCGACGACGCTGAAGGATTCATCCGCGAGTCCATCCTCGAGCCGAGCACCCACCTCGCACCCGGTGAGAACTTCGCAATCTCGCCCGGCGGTCTGTCCTTAATGCCCGGCGACTATGCGAGTCGACTCTCCGACGAGCAGATCAATCACCTGGTCGCCTACCTGATGACCTTCCGCTGATCCAAATGAGATACCGCACACAGTTTATCTCCTATTGGTACTTCGCCTTCGCCGTAGTGCTGTTCGGACTGCAGATGGTCTTCGGACTGCTCGCTGCCGTCAAGTACCTGGGGCCCGACCCGCTGCTGAACATCCTTCCGTTCGACCGCGTGAAAGCCGTTCATACAAACCTCCTCATCGTCTGGGTACTGACCGGTTTCATGGGCGCGACCTATTTCGTCGTTCCCGAGGAGTCGCGCACGGAGATCTACAGTCCGAAGCTCGCGTTCTGGCAGCTTGGCCTCTGGGTCGTGGCCGGCGTCACGGCCGTCGTTGGTTACCTCTTCGGATGGACCGCCGGCAACAAGCTTCTCGAGCAGCCCTACGTGGTCAAGCTCGCCATCGTCGTGGTAATGCTGATGTTCCTCTACAACATCGTCATGACCATTCGGAAGGCGGGCAGATGGACGACGACCGAGGGCGTACTGGTAGCCGGGCTCGGCCTCGCCGCCGTTCTCTACCTCCCGGCCCTGGCTTCATTCAACAACTATACGGTCAGCATCTTTTATCGTTGGTGGACAATCCACCTCTGGGTGGAGGGCGTCTGGGAAATGGTGCAGGCCGGGCTCCTCGCCTACCTGCTCATCCGCCTTTCCGGAGCTGACCGCGAAGTAATGGAGAAATGGCTCTACGTTATCGTCGGCCTCGTTTTTATCGCAGGTATTCTGGGTACGGCCCATCACTACTATTGGGTTGGCGTGCCTCAGTACTGGCTTCCGATCGGCGGCATCTTCAGCGCATTGGAGCCGTTGGCGCTTTTCGTCATGGTGGCCTACGCCTACGTTGCCATGCGGCGCTCGGGCCTTTCACACCCGAACAGCCTCGCGATTCACTGGACCGTCGGCAGCGCCATCTTCACGGCCTTCGGAGCGGGTCTGCTCGGGCTCGCGCACACCTGGCCCGCCGTGAATAAGTGGACGCACGGGACTATGATCACATCCATGCACGCGCATTCCGCCTTCTTCGGCGCTTATGTCATGATCAACCTCGCTATCATCACATTCGCGCTCCCGGCACTGACCAAGCGGAGCGTTGAGGACAGTCAGAAGTTGGGCTACTGGGCCTTCTGGGCCATGGCTGCCGGGATGTTTGGAATGACGCTGGCCCTCGGCACGGCCGGCATCTCGCAGACCTACCTCGAAAGGATCATGGGTCTGGGCTACCTCGAAACACAGCTCAAGATCCAGGTTCATCTTTTGATGCTGACCGTCACCGGCATCCTGTTCACGGTGGGTGTGGGGTTGTTCATATACGACTTCTTCCGGGCGGCCCCCCGTCTCGCACCACGCGCCGGCCGGCCTGAGCCCGAGAGCCCGGGCCTCGCTGCTGCCGGCGCCTGACCGGGTTTCGAGCATGAGTGAAGTGCACCGTACAGACAATGGCCTCGCGGGCCGGCTTTCGCGAATCGAATCGGGAAGCCTGCGCTACCCCGATGATGAGCCATACTACCTCCCCGTCGGAGACGAGGTGGAAATCTTCGAGCAGTGCCATGCGAACCGGCTGGCTGTGATGCTCAAGGGACCGACGGGTTGCGGAAAGACACGATTCGTCGAATACATGGCCTGGCGTCTCGGCCGCCCGCTCGTTACGGTCGCCTGCCACGACGATCTTTCGGCGAGCGACCTGACGGGTCGCTACCTCGTTCGCGGCGGCGAAACCGTATGGCAAGACGGCCCACTCACGCTCGCCACCCGTGAGGGCGCGATCTGCTACCTCGACGAAATCGTTGAAGCCCGCCAGGACACGGTGGTCGTCATCCATCCACTCACCGACTACCGCCGGTGCCTCCCCGTCGAGAAAACGGGCGAGCTTATCGACGCTGTCGAAGGCTTTCAGCTTGTCGTCTCCTACAATCCCGGCTACCAGCACGTTCTGAAGGACCTTAAGCCAAGCACCCGACAGCGTTTCGTCGCGCTGGAATTCGACTTCCCAAATCCGGAACGGGAGATTGAGATCGTCCGGCACGAAAGCGGCGTCGACCATGCCACGGCGCACCAGATCGTGTCGCTCGGGGAGCAACTTCGCCGCCTTCGAGATCGGGGACTCGCCGAGGTGCCCAGCACGCGGCTGCTCGTGGCCGCGGCCCGGCTTGTTGCTGGGGGCATCCCTCTCAAAACGGCCTGTCGAGTGGGGCTGGCCGCAACCCTTTCCGACGACCCCGACCTCGCGGCCGCAATGCACGACGTCATTAACCTGACGATGGCAACCTGACCAGCGGCATACACGATGTCGGAGCCGGAAGACGTACTGCTCGACGGAGCGCATCACGCTGCACTGTTCGCTCAGCGACTCTGGCGACGGCACCTCGGATCGACCCAACCCGAGACCGTCCGTCTCGTCGATTGTCGCTCGCGGCTAGAGCTGTTCGTGCGAGCCGCATTCGCAATCCCGTTAACGATTGGCGTTGCCGAACCGCCCGCGCTGCCGTCCTTGCTCAGCCGCCTCGTACGACGCCTCCCGCGCCACCTCGTCGAGCGCCGCGCGCTCGCCTCCGCAGACGATACATGTATCCGCTTGCCAAGGACACTGCCGAAATTGACGCAGTCGGCCAGGGAGCTTACGATGTATCATCTCCTCGCGACTGAGTTGGCCGCACGCGTCGAGCGTGAAACGCTGCGCTATCTGCCGGAAGACACGCTGGAACGCGATTTGTATCTGGTTAGAGAGGCCGCATGCACCGACCGGCGGATCGCCGAGACCTTACCCGGCCTCCTGCCTGCGCTGGGCAAGGCCCGTGTGGAAGCCCGAGCCGAACGTCCGGCCCTGAAGCTTCTCACCCCACGGGAAGCGGCCGTCGAGGCCGAAGTGCTTTCGGTTCTGGCTTCCAACCCGCTCGATTGCGATGACGGTTCGCCGGAGGAGTCACTGAGATGGGCGGAGGAAAAAGCGGCAGCCATATGCACCCTCGAGGGAACGTACCGTGGGCTGCCGGCCGTTGCCCTTTGGGGACGGTTGACGCCCCGACCGGCCGTCGCAAAACGGACCGTTGTTTCGGCGGTTGATTCCGACGTCGATGCGCCCAGACCTCGCATCAGCCGCCTGAACCGTCGACCTAAGGTGCGCCGTGCCCTGGATGATGAGGACGACGAGAACGCCGGCATCTGGATGGTCCAGCTCGACGATCCGCACGAACACGTCGAAGACCCCATGGGCCTCCAACGACCGGCGGATCGCGACGACGAGGTCGATCCCGACGACCTGGCTGATTCCTTGTCCGAATTGCCTGAGGCGCGGCTGGTGGCGGCGCCCGGTCGCCCGCGCGAGGTGCTGGCCAGCGACGATTCGCCGCCCTCGAGCGCGGCCGAAGTCCTTCGAGACTCCCGCCGCCCCGCCCTCGTCTATCCCGAGTGGGACTATCGAGCAGGAGCCTACGCCCATCTTGGCGCCGTCGTACGCGAACGTACACCCGCTCTGGGCGATCCGAATTGGGCCGAGGAGGTCCTCGAACGCCGCGCCGCGCTGCTTCATGAGGTCCGCCGGCGGTTCGAGCGGCTTCGCCCGCGACGCATGCGGCGTGGGCGACAAGCAGACGGGCCTGAGATTGACCTTGCCGCCTATGTCGCCGCCTACGCCGACCGTCGCGCCGGCTACCCTGCCGACGACCGGCTCTACGAGGCCGTCCACCACGCACGTAGAGATGTAGCCATTGCCTTGCTCGTCGACGTGAGTGGGTCGACCGACAGTTGGGTGACCGACAACCTGAGGGTGGTGGACGTGGAGAAAGAGGCGCTCCTCGTCGTGTGTGATGCGCTGGATGCCTTGGGTGATCCGTACACCATCCTGGCCTTCTCAGGAGAGGGGCCCGAGTCGGTGTCGATACTGCCTGTCAAACGCTTCAAAGAGCGACACCGAGGCACCGTCAGACGACGGATCGCCGCGCTCGAGCCTGATCGGTACACGCGCATGGGCGCCGCCATCCGCCATGCCACTGCTGAGCTCTTGGCAAAACCGGCCCGTTACCGGCTCTTGCTCGTTCTCTCAGACGGCAAGCCTAACGACGTCGATCACTACCAGGGCCGATATGGCGTCGAAGATGCCCGCCAGGCTGCCGTAGAGGCGCGCCTTCAAAGTGTGCATCCGTTCTGCGTCACCGTCGACCGACTCGCTCCGGCCTACATGCCCCGCATTTTCGGAGCAGGCGGATACGCAGCCCTTCACCGTCCCGAACATCTCCCTATGGTTCTCGTGGATGTCCTTCGAAGGCTGGTCCGGTCATAAATTGGAAAGGATTTCATCCCGCCGCCGGGGAAGGGAAACTGCCCTTGAGAGCCCAGGAACAGCGGCACCGCTCGAATGTATTGTTTCCTACCTCCCGGGCAACGCCCATAAACCATGGTGAGGATGAAATGAGCATCCTTTACCGCCTCGCGCGGCCGATTATTCCGTTTATCGGCCTTTTTCTCGGAATTCACGGTTGGGTGCAGGCCCAATCCGCTCCCCCGCTCGACGTCAGCGCGTACCACGCGTACTTCGTGCAGCACGCCGACATGACCGCCGCCGACCTGCTCGCCGAATACGACGCAGGGTTGTTCTCTCGTGAAGCGCGCAACGATTTCCTCGCCTCCAATTTCGCTGCCGAGCAGCAGGCGCTTTTCGGATTCACCCCGGATGAAATCGACCTCGTCAGCCGCAACGGGTTCGCGGTCTCCGAGCGGCTCACCTATCCGTCGTTCGGCCGGGCCTTCGTCGACATCTTCGTGAACGATCTGCCGGTATACGTGTCGTCGGATGCCGTCCTGCACGCCATCCACATGTCGTACGACAACATCCTGCAGGACGTCGAGCGCGAAGTCCTCATCCCGCGACTCGAAACGGCCTTGTCGAGCATGCACGGCGCGCTGCCGGGCCTCGCAGCGCAATACGCCTCGTCGCCCGAAGTGACGCAGATGCTCCGCGACGCCGACGTCTACCTGACCGTGCCGATGCTGCTTCTGGGAATGCACCCCGATCCGGTCTACAAATCCAACACCGAGACGATCGATGACCTCCTCGATTTCGTCGCCGGTGAGGCGCCCGTCGACATCGCGCTCTTCGCCGAAACGCCCAGGAACGTCGACTTCAGCCAGTTCACGCCGCGCGGGCACTACGCCGACGAGGAGGTGCTCCGCCGGTACTTCCAGGCGATGATGTGGATCGGCCGCATCGAGATCTACCTGATCGCGCCCGAGAACACGTTCCCGCCGCCCACCGACGCGGACATCCGGCGCCAGATCGTTCTTACGAAGCTCCTCACGGAACTCGCAGCTCAGCCCGATGCAGCGGCAGCAGTCGACGATATCGATCGGATTTTGAGGACGATGGTCGGAGACTCCGACAACGTGACCCTCGCGAATGTTCGATCCGTTTTCGATGAGGCTGGAGTCGCGACCGCCGATCAGCTCCTCGCCGAATCGGTCTGGAAGGATTTCCAGACTCGGCTTGCCGAAAAGCCTTTTGCGTTCCAGAAGATCCTGTCGCAGATCCTGATCAGCGACGATCCCGACAGCTCCCAGATCGAGTCCGCCTCCGCCTTCCTGCTCCTAGGCCAGCGCTTCATCATCGATTCGTACGTAACCGGCAGCGTGGTCTTCGACAAGATCAAGTACGAAGGAGTGAACGTGAGGCGCATGATGCCGTCGACGCTCGACGTCCTTTTCGCCCTCGGCAACGACGGCGCGGCGCAGTTTCTAGAGGAAGAGCTGAACCGGTACCACTACGCCCCCTACTTGGCCTCGCTCAGGTACCTGATCGATAGTTACGACGACGCGTTCTGGTCGCGGTCGATGTACAACGGCTGGCTGAATGCGATCCGGCAGTTGAGTCCGCCCGAGGATCGCTCGGCGCTGCCCGCCTTCATGCAGACGGCCCAGTGGTCGCAGAAGCAGATGACGACGCAGCTCGCCTCGTGGGCGCAGCTACGGCACGACAACCTGCTATACGCAAAACCGTCGTACACCGCCGGCCTCGGATGCCTCTTCCCGGAGAGTCTTGTCGAGCCGGTCCCCACCTTTTTCGAGGCCGTCCGGACGTTTGCCGATCAGGCCTCGGTCACGCTGTCGGCCGTCCTTCCGGAAGAGTTGCCAGTGAGGTCCGGCGCTGTGGCGTACTTCACCGAAACGGCCGCGACAATGGAGAAACTCCGCGATCTGGCGCAGAAGGAAATCGACGGCGTGCCGTTCTCGGATGAGGAC
>DATKEJ010000337.1:0-8843 GCA_035512315.1 Rhodothermales bacterium
CAAGTCGAACTGATAATCCGTAGCGCCATTGACCGCGTTCCATGTGAACGTTGGAAGCATGGCCACCCCAGTCGCGTCATCGGCGGGAGAGACAAGCGTCACAATCCCCGGAGCCCCGGTGCCCGTAACAAACGACCACGTCAAAGACCACTGATCAGAGGCCGCATTATCGGCGCGCACCCGCCAGTGATGAATAGCGCTCGGGTCCAACGGACCGATTGCGAGAGACGTCGCGGCAACACCGGTCTGGTTGACGATTGGTGAGCTCATGTCGCTGGATTTCGAGACCTGTACGTCGTACGAGGTGGCGCCAGCCACAGCGTTCCAGGAAAGCGTAGGGCTCAAATCGATGCCGACCGCGCCATTGGAGGGGCTCGTGAGCACGACCACTTTCGAAGTGATCGTCGTAAACGACCACACAGCCGAGTAGAGCCCCTCACCACCAGCATTCTCAGCCCTCACACGCCAGAAATACTCGGTACCGAAGGTAAGAGGGGCGGGTACAAGGTAGTTCGAACTTCCGATTCCGGACTGGTCGATCACCGTACTCGCAAAGTTCGCCACCGTTGACACTTGCAGCCTGTACGAGTCGGCGCCTGACTCGCTTGCCCAATTCAGGTTCGGAGTCAGCGAAACCTCTACCGCGTCGTCGGTCGGCGAGGTGAGAGTAACTTGACCGGGCGCAGGAGGTACGGTCGTAAAATCAAACGTCGCCGAGAAATTGCCGGGGCCGCCGTTGTTATCTCCTCTGACCCTCCAGAAGTATTGCTGGTCGGCATCCAGTGGCGCGCTCGGGATATATGACAGAGTCACCGTTGTGTCGCTTATCACAAGCGGTGTGAAGTCGTTATCCGTTGAGATGTCAATGCGGTAGAAGGAGTTCGTTCCGGTACCCGCGGCCCACGTCAATGTCGGGGTCAGCGGCACGTCGTTCGCCCCATCGGCAGGCGAGCTCAGCGTCGGCGCACCTGGAGGAGCAAACGAAGTTGTAAAAGAACGCGATGAATAACCACTGACGCCGCCTGCGTTGGTTGCCCTTACCCGCCAGTGATACTGGGTTCCGGCGGCGAGTGCCTCCGGGCTGAATGACGTCGATGCAGACGTCTGGCTCTGATCAATGGAGTTGAACGCCGGATCGGTATCCAGGTCTACAGTGTATGTGTCGGCGCCCGAAACGGCATCCCACTGGAGCGTAGGCGTCGTCGACACACCCGCCACGTCGTCGGCCGGCGACGTCAGAGTTGGAGCCACCGGAGCCGGCGGCACGGTCGCGAACGTGCGGACCGACGACCAGGAGCCGGTTACCCCGTCGGGATTCTTCGCGCGAACGCGCCATGAGTACAACGTCGAGGTTGCAAGCGGCGAAGACGGCGCAAAGTCGGTGGTTCCTTCGGCGATCGTCGAATCGCGCACGGCGAACGTCGAAAAGCCGTCGGTCGACACCTGAATGTGATAGGAACTCACCGTCCCGGAAGCAACATCCCAGTCTAACGTAGGCTGCAGCGCCACATTCGTGGCCGCATCGGACGGAGCCGTCAGGCTCGGGGCGCCCGGCGCATCGTACGCGGTCGTAAACGAGCGCGAGGAATATCCGCTGTCTCCACCGTCGTTCGACGCCTTCACGCGCCAGTGATACTCGGTTCCAGCCGCAAGCACCGCCGGGCTGAACGACGTCGACGCAGACGTCTGGTCACGGTCAATGGATCCGAACGCAGGGTCGTCATCCAATTCTACGGTGTATGTATCGGCGCCCGAAACTGCACTCCACTCGAGCGTAGGAGACGTCGACACGCCCGTCGCGTCATCGGCAGGCGAGGTCAAATTGGGCTCATCCGGGGGGAGAACAATCGTCGTGAAAGACCATGTGTCAGAATCGGGACCTGGGCCATCACCGTTCGTGCCGCGGACTCGCCAGTGGTACACCGTCGCGTTCGCTAGTGGGATCGCGAGCGTCTTGGTGGTGTCCGTGATCCCCGATTCCAGGAAAACGATGTTCGAAAAGCCGGCGTCATCGGCCACTTCAATCGTGTACGAATCTGCCAGCGCGTCGGAGAACCACTCAAACGTGGGGGTCACCGATACACCTGTCGACGCATCGGCCGGCAGTTCGAGAACAATTTGTCCCGGCGCCTGCGCCTGAGCGGCGCCGGCAATCAAACCAAGAACCAGGGCCCAGCAGGGTCCACTAATCGCTCGTTTCATCACGTTATCCTTCCCTTCAATAGTGAACGATGGGGCAAGTCGAGAGGGTGTTCCGCCTTCCGCACTACGACACAGCCACGCCTACACTGCACATACACATAACACATAATTTACGCCACCTTCACGCGGCAATCCAAGTCTTACCGGCTTTCAATCGCCCAAATGCGTTCAATTTCTAAGGCTGCAGGCTAATCCACGCCAACATTTCAGCCCTGAACGGCGTAGTTTTGCTTCGATTTGCCACTCCGCAATGAGCCATCTATTCAGATCTTCGGAAGACCTGGTTTACTGGGCCCCTTTTGCAACCCCGCTGGGCACCGCGTATGTGGCAGCCACACGCTCGGGAATCTGCCGGCTCAGCATCCCGAACGAAACGCGCGAGCATTTCTTCGTGGGACTGTACCGGCTTCATGAACCGAGTAATGTGCGACCTCATCCCGAGCCGAATCTCGACTGCATACGCCAGGTCGATGAATACCTCAACGGCGAGCGGACACGATTCGAGATGAGGTTGGATCTGCGCGGCACTCAGTTTCAACGCAAGACTTGGGACGGGATACTCCGCATTCCGTACGGAACGACCATCACCTACGGCGAATTGGCCAAAGCGATGGGAGTCCCAAAGGCTTACCAGGCCGTCGGAGCGGCCGTAGGTCAGAATCCAGTTCCGATCGTCGTGCCTTGCCACAGGGTTGTGGGGTCGGAGGGCTCATTAACCGGCTACGCGGCAGGAATCGATACGAAGCGTTGGTTGCTGCGCCATGAGGGCGCCCTCCTCATCTGAACCAGAGCGTTTAGCGTCTTCAGTCTGGATCCCGGATCGAGTCCGGGATGACGGCCGGTCAGCCGGGGCTTAGTCTCCCGCCTCGTGATGAGAAGACGGCTCACGCTCGATCCAAACTGTCACCGGGCCGTCGTTGACCAGTCGGACCTGCATGTGGGCCTGAAATCTCCCCGTAGCCACCGTCCGCCCCAGATGTAACTCCAGCCTGCTGACAAACTCTTCGAAAAGACTGTTTGCGATCTCTGAAGACGCGGCGCGGTTGTATGACGGCCGGTTGCCTTTGCCGACGGCTCCGTACAGCGTGAACTGTGAAACGGCCAGAACCTCGCCTCCGGCCTCGATTACCGACCGGTTCATCGTGCCCTCCTCATCCGGAAAAACACGGAGGAGCGCACATTTCCGAGCCACCCATTCGAGTTCACGCTCACCGTCCTCCCGGTGAATGCCTGCGAGTACCAGAAGGCCGGGACCGATGACGCCAACGACTTTTCCGTCCACCGAAACGGAAGCTTCCGAGACCCGCTGCACGAGTGCAATCAATGCGAGCCTCCGAGCTTCCAGTGATGAGTAAGAAACTTGACGAAGCGCCGCAGTGCCTTGCCCCTGTGCGAGATGGCGTTTTTCAACACAGGATCGATCTCGGCAAAGGTCGTATCGAGGCCTTCAGGCTCGAACAACTCGTCGTAACCGAACCCTCCCGTACCGCGGCCCTTGCGCGTTATGACGCCGTCGCACGATCCGTCGAAGAGATAGGTGCCGCTTTCATCGGTGAATGCCATCACGGTTCGGAATCGTGCGGACCGATCGGTTCGGCCGGCCATCAGCTCCAGCAGTAGCGCTTTGTTTCGAGCTGGGTCAGAGGGTTCGCCCGCGAATCGGGCCGAGCGTACACCCGGATCTCCACCGAGTGCGACCACCTCGAGCCCGGTATCGTCGGAGAGAACCGGCAGGCCGACAGCCTGGAACAGGGCTTCCGATTTCAGCCTCGCATTTCCCTCGAGCGTCTCCTCCGACTCGACCACTTCCGGCAGGTCTCCGATATCCGCGGCCGTTCGGATTTCCACCGCCAACCCCGAAAGGGCGAGCCTGATCTCCTCAATCTTCCCGGAGTTTCCGCTCGCAATAAGCAATGAATGACGGCGGTTGAAATTCACGACAGTATTTGCTATTATAGAAGGCTACAGTTAACAATTTTCGTCTTAAAGAGGTATTTGCATTGGCCGTCGGGATCAAGCTTAGAGAGAACGAATCGATCGACCGCGCCCTGCGGCGATTCAAGAGATCCGTGAATCGTAGTCGCATCCTCCGAATCTATCGGTCGGGGCTGGCTTACACCAAGCCCTCCGAAGAGAAGCGAGTTGAGCGTCAGAAAGCGGTAAGGAACGCGCGCAAGCGCCGCTACGAAACGTTCTAGGCGATTCTGCATTGCAGCATCCCGAAGGCGACGGCTTCCCCGTCGCCTTTTTTTGTTGGCTCGATCTCAGACCGACTTGACCAGGTCGACCATCGAAAGCACCTCCTTGAGCAGCGCTTCCTGCACCTCGGCGTGCTGGCTGGCGCTGCCGGTTGCAGTGCTCGCGCTCGGCGGCCGGCCAACGTAATCGATCTCGACGTCCGCACCGCCTCGCACTTCGGACAGTAACCTCGATATCCACGGCGAGACGAAGCTCCACGCGCCCATATTCCTGGGCTCCTCTTGCAGCCAGACGACGTTTGGAGCGGAGGTGAATCGCTCCAGCTCGGCTTTCAGGTGCCGTTCGGGATAGGGATAGAACTGCTCGATTCTCGTGACGGCAATCCCGCCGGTTCCGGCCTCATCGATCGCCGCCGTCAAATCGTAGTAGACCTTCCCGCTGCAAAGGACGTGGCACTGCACGTCGCCCGGGTCATCCGCCGGAAGTACCGGCTGAAACACTCCGTCGATGAGCGAGTCGACGTCGGAGACCGCCATCGGATGCCGGAGAAGGCTCTTCGGAGCCATGACCACGAGCGGTTTCTTGCTGGCCCTGTGAGCCTGCCGGCGAAGAAGATGGAAATAGTTGCCGGGAGACGTCAGGTTGCAGACCTGGATATTGCCTTCGGCGCAATTCTGGAGAAACCTCTCGAGCCTCGCTGATGAGTGTTCGGGCCCCTGGCCCTCATACCCGTGCGGCAGCAGCATCACGAGGCTGCTGACCTGGCCCCACTTCTCCTCCGCCGCCACGATGAACTGGTCGATCACGATCTGGGCGCCGTTCGTGAAATCCCCGAACTGGGCCTCCCATATCACGAGCGAGTCAGGGTCGGCCACCGTGTAACCGTACTCAAAGCCGAGCGCGGCGTACTCCGACAGAAGGCTGTCGTACGCATCCAGCGTCGACTGGGTCTTTCGGATGTGGTTCAGCGGCACGTATTCGGCGTTCGTCTCCTGGTCAACGAGAACCGAGTGCCGCTGGCTGAACGTGCCGCGGCGCGAATCCTGCCCGCTCAGCCGCACGCGCTTGCCGTCCAGAAGAATCGCGCCGAAAGCCAGCGACTCGGCGAAAGCCCAATCGACTGAACCCGAATCGAAATACTGGTCTCGCCGCCGATCGAACTGACGCTTCAGTTTCGGGTGAATATTGAAGTCCTCCGGCGCGCTGACGATGGCCTCCGCCACTTCGTCCAGCGTCGGGCGGTCGAGCACCGGAATTTCCACGGATTCGTCGAAGAGCTCGCTCGGAGGCTCCCGGCGCGAGCGCTTCCGGTCGGGCGAGGACTCAATTCCCTTCGTCTCGTCGAATACCCGCTGCAGGCGCTCCCGGAAGTCGTCGAGCATCTTTTCCGCCTGCTCTGGATCGATGTCACCCCTACGCAGGAGCTTCTCGGTATACAGTTTCCGAACCGAACGGTGACCCTGGATCTTCCTGTAGAGCAGGGGCTGCGTGAACATGGGCTCGTCACCTTCATTGTGCCCGTGCACGCGATAGCAGACCATGTCGATTACGACGTCCTTGTTGAACACCTGGCGGTAATCGAGCGCAAGCCTCGCGACGCGCACCGCAGCCTCAGGGTCATCGCCGTTTACGTGGAAAATTGGCGCCTGAATCATCCGCGCCACGTCCGTTGCGTACAATGACGACCGCGCATCTTCCGGGAGCGTCGTAAAACCGATCTGGTTGTTGACGACGATGTGGATCGTACCGCCGGTCGTATAACCGTCGAGTTGACTGAGATTGAGCGTCTCGGCCACCACTCCCTGACCCGCAAACGCCGCATCTCCGTGGATGAGGATGGGGACGACTTTGTCGTAGTTCGCCGCCCGGGTCTGTGAAGAATCCCAATGATGGACCTGCTTCGCGCGCGCCATCCCTTCAACCACCGGGTCGACCGCCTCCAGGTGGCTCGGGTTTGACGACAAGGTCACGGTGACTTTCGCCCCGCTTGGCGCCTCGTGACTGCCTTTGGTCCCAAGATGATACTTGACGTCGCCCGAACCCTGCGTGGTAGAAGGATCTACATCACCTTCAAACTCATTAAAAATAGTAGCATATGGCTTGCCCAACGTGTTTGCGAGAACGTTGAGTCTGCCTCGGTGCGCCATCCCGATTACGATTTCTTCGACCCCTTGATCGGCCGAGTCGGACAGCAGCATGTCGAGGATCGGAATCAGGGTCTCGGATCCTTCTAGCGAATACCGCTTGTGGCCGATAAACTTCGTGTGGAGGAACTTCTCGAATGCCTCCGCCGCATTGAGTTTCGAAAGGATCCGATGTTGCATCTTGTGAGAGAGCGCGTCAGTCATTCGCACCGTCTCGATCCGCTCCTGGAGCCACCGCTTTTCCGTCGGAGACGAGATGTGCATGAACTCGACCCCGACATGGCGGGTGTACGTCTGCCACAGAATGTCGAGGATCTCACGAAGCGTGAGCAGATCCTGGTCGCCCAGACCGCCCGTAATCCATTCCCGGTCGAGGTCCCAAACCGTGATCCCGTACATGGCGGGATCCAGTTCCGGATGCTCAACGACATCGTAGCCGAGCGGATTGATGTCGGCCAACAGGTGCCCTCGCACCCGGTACGCACGGATCATCTGCATGACGCTGGCCTGCTTCCGGATGAGGTCCATGTCCGACGCGGCGTCCGAACGCCCGAGCAGCGGACTCGAGTCGCCGGCCAGTCGGAGCGGCGGATTCGGAATCCCCAGGTCCGTGAAAAGACGGGTGTAAAACTGATCCTCCCCGTTGAGCAGCGCCGCCACTTTTGCGAGAAACTCGCCGCTTTCGGCGCCCTGGATGACGCGATGGTCGTAGGTGGACGTAATCGTCATGACCTGCGACAAGCCGAGGCGACTCAGTTCGTTCGACGAAAGGGCGGAGAATTCCTCGGGATAGGAGATTGCGCCCACCGCGACGATGAGCCCCTGGCCCGACATCAGCCTGGGAACGCTCATTACCGTGCCGATCATGCCGGGATTCGTCAGCGTCAGCGTCGTGCCCTGAAAATCGGAGATCTCGAGCCTGCCGTCACGCGCTCTCCGGACGAGGTCGTTGTACCGGCCGACGAACTGTCCAAAATTGAGCGAGGAAGCGTCTTTGATGTTCGGCACCATGAGGCTGCGGGTGCCGTCCGACTTGTCGATGTCGATCGCGAGGCCAAGATTGATGGCGCTCGGCTTCACATGGACGGGCTTATCACCCTCAACCGCATACCGGCTGTTCATACCGGGGACAGCGTCGATCGCCTGAACGAGGGCCCAGGCTATGATGTGGGTGAACGAGACCTTCGCACCGCCGACGTATTGCTGATAATCGTTGATCAGCCGGCGATTCTCCGACATGAGCTTTACCGGAACCCTGCGCACCGACGTGGCCGTCGGGATGTTCAGGCTCGCCTCCATGTTTTCGGCGATCCGAGCCGCCGCGCCCTTCAGCACTTTGCGTTCGGCGCCCTCGTCTTCGACGGGCGGCGAAGGCGGGCGCTTGACGGTCTCGGCTGTGGCGCCGTCGCCTGCAGGCGGCGCAGCGGGCGCCTTCTTGCGTTCGACGGCCGGGACGGCCTCCACGGCCGGCGCCACCTCGACGGGAGCGAATATCTCGCGAGGACGATAATCGGCGAAGAAATCGCGCCAGCTTTCGCTCACCGATTCCGGGTCGCTCAGATACTGCGCGTACAGTTCTTCGATGTAGCCAGTGTTGAACCCAAACGTGCTCAAGACAACGCTTCCTTTAAGTTGACCGACATGCCACCCAAAACGCGTTTGTGACCCTTTGGATTCTCTCGACCCCTGCCTTCACGAAGGTTTCCAGACCTGCGTCACAGCCAACCCTCCTTCTTGTACCAGTCGATCGTCCCGGCGATTCCTTCCCTTAGCGGCATCTGCTGGCTGTAACCGAAGTCTTCTTTCGCGCGTGCCGAGCTGCACATTTTGCAGGCCCTCAGAATCTCCTCCGCCTTCTCTCGATTCAACGGCGGATACTGCCCGAACAGCCGGCCGATCCATTCGACAACGGTTCCCACGGGAACGACGAGCGGCTTCGGCACGCGGATCGTCAAGACGGGCCTCGTCACGAGCCTCTTGACGGCATCCCGGATGTCGGACCATGAGTACTGTTCGGCGCTGCCGATGAAGTACGTCTTCCCAACCGTCACGTTCGTTTCTGCCGCCGTCATCATCCCTCTGACCAGATCGGCGACGTGCACGAGACTGAGCTCGGGCTCTGCGCCGAAACCGACGATTGGGCAAACCCCCTTGAATACGGTCTTGAAAAATGTGTAGACATCGGCCTCACGCGGGCCATAAACGACGGGAGGACGCACGATCACCAACGGCAGCCTCGCGGTCCACGCGGCCAACTCCTGTTCCATTTGAGCTTTGCTGCGCCCGTACAGGCTGATC
>DATKEJ010000338.1:0-12984 GCA_035512315.1 Rhodothermales bacterium
TGAACTTCCCCCGCTCTGGTGGACAATGAGTTAAGCCGCGATTGCTGTTGTTTGTGTTAGCATTTTCTCTTCGTATTGAACCGGGCTCATGTAATCGAGCGATGAGTGGCGTCGCTTTCGATTGTACCACACTTCGATGAACTCGAAGATCTCGCTTTGAGCCTGTGCCCGTGTTGCGAAGCGTCGGCCGTGAATCAGCTCTTTCTTCAGCGTTGCGAAGAAACTCTCGACGGGTGCGTTGTCCCAGCAATTGCCCTTGCGACTCATTGAACAAGCGCATCCGTTTTCTTCGAGCAACTTACGGTAATCGGCGCTCGCGTACTGGCTGCCACGATCGCTGTGATGAAGCAGTCCCGCCTCAGGCCGGCGTGCCTGAATCGCCATTTCAAGCGCACCGATCACGAGCTGGCGCGTCATGCGATTGCTCATTTGCCAGCCCACGATGCGCCGGGAGAACAGATCCATTACCACCGCCAGATAGAGCCAACCCTGCTTCGTCCAGACGTAGGTGATATCGGCCGCCCACCGAGCGTTGGGCACATCGATCTCAAAATCCTGCCCCAGTTCGTTGGCAGCCACCGGGTGGTCGTGCTTCGAATCAGTCGTGGCCTTGAACTTCTTCGACTGCTTGGCACGCACTCCCTTCAGGCGCATCAGATGCTCAACACGCTTGCGGCTCACCCACCGACCCTCATCGCGAAGCTCTTTATGAATACGCGGACTGCCGTATCGCTCCTTCATTGCCTTAAAGATCACCAGAATGGTGAACAGCAGCGTGTCGTTCTCGATGCTTCGCTGACTCGGCTCCCGGTTCCGCCAGGCGTAGTACCCGCTGGCAGACACCTCGAGCGCTCGACACATCGACCTGACCGCAAACTGAGCGCGATGCTCCTCTATGAATGGGTATCTCAGCGAGGGCGGCTGCTGAAGATACCCACAGCCTTTTTTAGGATCGCATTCTCCTCCTCGACCTCGCGCAACCTGCGCTCAAGCCGTGCCAACTCCTGATCCGCGGCCCGGCCCTTGCCCGGAAACGCCTGTTCGCCTTCGATGTCAAGCTGTCGCTTCCAGTCACGAATCAGGCTGGGATTGATCCCCAACTGACGCGCTACTTCTGCCTGGTTGCCACGCTCCTCGGCAAGACGCACCGCCTCACGCTTGAACTCCGGCGTGTACGATCTCCTACTGGTTGTCATCTCCCTCTCCGTTTGTGTGAATGATAGGGCTTAACTATCTGTCCACATAAGCGGGGGAATTTCAATCCTGGCTTGGTGGACAATGCCCCCCGCCGGGCTTAGCCGCCCCCTCGAGGCCTTATGCTAAAGAGGCGGGGGACCACCGGCTCGGGACAGCCCCCCATTTGAGGGGGGGGGTACCGTTGTCATTCTTTGCGGCTCGAGTTTTCTGGGTTAACGAGTCTCGCTTGCACGGTACGTGCTCGCTCGGGTAACGCCCGCAGGGGTGGTTAGCGTTTAGCGTTTATCGTGAAGCGTTTAGCCCAATAGCTCCGTCCCGAAGATCCGGTCTCCCGCGTCGCCCAGTCCTGGACAGATGTAACCGTTACCGTTCAGACCTCGGTCGAGCGTTGCGGCAAAGATCGAAACATCGGGGTGATGACTGCTCAGGTGGGCTACGCCCTCCGGAGCGGCCACGATGCACACGAACCGGAAGCGGCGACCTCCGAGCGCTTTCAGTGTGGTCACCGCCCCGGTCGCGCTTCCACCCGTAGCAAGCATGGGATCGGCCACGAAGATCCACGCGTTGTGCACTCCACTCGGGACGTTCTTGTAGTAATCGACCGGCTGCAGCGTGCTTTCGTCACGGTACATGCCTAAATGGCCGACACGTGCCTCAGGGGCAAAACGGACGAATCCATCGACCATGCCGAGCCCTGCCCTGAGTATCGGCACGACGATGATCTCGTCTGCCAAGCGGTACCCGACCGTCGTTTCGAGAGGGGTCTCGAGGTCGTACGACGCCAAGTTGAGATCACGCATCGCCTCATATGCCAGGATTGCGCTCACGTCGGCCAGAACCTTGCGGAACGTCCCGTGTGGCGTTTCCCGGTTGCGGAGTATCGACAGATCCCGCTTCAGAAGGGGATGGTCGACGATGGTCAGGTTCTCAGCCGTCGCTTCCCTCGCCGTTTGTCAGGGTTTGTGAGATTTTCGGGCCGCGACCACGCGACGATGCACTTCCTCATTGTCGATCCACGGCTTCCGTTCAAAATAGCTGCGCGTAAGCTTTGCGACGACGCCGGAGAGCAGCACGAGAGCGATCAGGTTCGGGAACGTCACCGCGCCGAGTGCCACGTCACCAAGCACCCAGATGGTTGCCAGCGGGACGGTGGCTCCAACGAAATGCATCAGAACGAAGGCGACCTTGTATGGGAGAATACCCTTGAGACCGAACAGGTAGTTCGAACACCGGTCACCGTAGTAGCTCCACGAGATGGCCGTCGAAACAGCGAAAAGGAGGACGGAGATCAATACGATAAAGCGTCCCAGACCACCCAGTCCGAGCAAACCTAAACCGCGCTCAAACGCCAGCGACGTGAGCGGCGCTCCGGTTTCGACAGCGTCGCCATAGAGCACCGAGTACGTATTGCCGCCGGCATCGGCCGCGACGGCGCTTCGTGGATTGATGGTGCCCGTAAACGGCTGGGTTTGGTCGACGTCGGTGAAAAAGCGGGATACCTCGACCTCATGCCAAGCGAATCGATTCTGTCCGTCCACGTGCACTGGGAATCCGTCATCAACGCGGATCTCGTCGGGCGCTGTGCCGCTCGAGAATAGCCCTCGATCGTCTGGCGCGATGTAGCTGACGTCCCCCGACGAGAGGCTGAGCTGGCTAGGAAGCTGATCGTTCCAGACGCCCGTCAGCAGAATCACCAGACCGGTCATGGAGCAGATGATAATCGTGTCGATGAACGGCTCCAGGAGCGCAACGACCCCTTCAGATACCGGTTCGTCTGTCTTGGCTGCTGCGTGGGCGATCGGGGCGGACCCTTGTCCCGCCTCATTCGAAAACAGCCCGCGCCTGACGCCCCACATCAATGTGAGAACGAATGCTCCCGCACCGGTGCCGGCTACCCCGGCGGAGGGACTGAACGCTTCGGAGAAGATGAGGCCGAACGCGGCAGGCACATCAGTGATGTGCAAGCCGATGACGACGAGTGCTCCGCTCACGTAGATCAACGCCATGAGCGGTGCGAGCACACCGGTGACCTTTCCGATGCGGCTGATCCCCCCGATGATGACCAGCCCGACCAGAGTGGCTGTCACCAATCCGGTGATCCACACCGGCAGGCCAAAGTTGTCTTCGACGATATCGGCCACCGTGTTGGCCTGCACCGCATTTCCCGTCATAAACGAGGTTAGAATCAGGGCGCCAGAGAAGAAAATGGCCAGTGGTTTCCACTTCGGGCCGAGTCCCTTCTCGATGTAGTACATCGGACCGCCCGAAACAGTGCCCCACTTGCCGGCCACGTCTTCCTTCACGCGGAAATGCTGCGCGAGCGTCACCTCCGAATACTTCACCGCCATTCCGAGTAGCGCCGTCATCCACATCCAGAAAAGCGCCCCGGGACCGCCCCAGTGGATGGCGATCGCGACACCTGCGATATTGCCGATGCCTACAGTCGCGCTGAGCGCCGTCGTAAGTGCTTGGAAATGAGGGACATCACCCGGCTCATCAGGGTCATCGTACTTGCCCGTCGTGACCGCGATGCCGTGACCGAGGTGACGAAGTTGGACGAAGCCGAGCCGGATCGTAAGGAAGACGCCGGTTCCCAGGAGGGCGATGACCAGAAATGGAACCGTTTCCCCGCCCACGCTGATTCCCGTATTCCAGACGATGTGCTCGAGAAACCCGATGATCCGTTCAATAAGCTCCATGAAATGTCTCGGTTCAGGATGAATGTCGGCGCTCGATATGACGTCCCCACTGGGAGGCTGAGCCGAACCACGTACCTGTCGGATCGATGACGCTGCTCCGTCTCACCCTCGTTCGGTGGACGACGCATCGTCCAAAGGTGGAATAAACCGACCGAATATAAAGGCTGGCTTGAAACTGCGGCATGCTATCTTGAATCCACCGGGCGGTCCGAGAGCAGGGTCAGAGCATTTCCGGACTCACCTCGACGAGCTGCCCCTTTGAAAGCGCCAGCGTGCGAGACGGGAATTTTTTGACGAGGCGATAGTCGTGCGTTGCCATGAACACCGTCATTCCTGCCCGGTGCAGGCCGATCAGCAGTTTCTGGATCTCATTGGCAACGTGCGGGTCGAGGTTGCCCGTCGGCTCATCGGCCAGCAGCACGTGAGGTTCGTTCGCGATTGCCCGCGCGATGCAAACGCGCTGCTGCTCTCCCCCTGAAAGCTCGTGTGGATAGGCGAAATGCTTGTGGCTGAGCCCTACGTGGGTCAGCAAGTTCAGAACGCGCCCCTTGATCTCCTTCCGACCCTTGCCCGTAGCATAGAGTGCGAACGCGACGTTGTCGAAGACCGTGCGGTCGGGCAGCAGCTGAAAGTCCTGGAACACGACGCCGACGGCCCTTCTCAGCATTGGAATCTCGTGCTTCTCGATTTGATCAGAACGAAAGCCAGCTACTTGAACGAATCCCTTCTCGGGGAAGAGATCCATATACATCAAACGGAGCAGCGTGCTCTTGCCGCTTCCGCTCGGACCGACGAGATAAGCAAGCTCGCCTCGTCCGATCTGCAAGGACATGTCTTTGAGTACCACGCGTCTCTCGTTTCCCGGAATCGGGAACGAGGTGGTCACGTTCTGCAAATTGATCATCCGGTCGCAGTATTAGTCGGTAGGTTGGGCATGGAAAGTACCCACTGGATGCGCTCCGACTGGTCGGTGGCAGGCGCCAACGAGAACGCATCAAGACAACCGTCGACGCGAAAACTACTCAGTTTGAGCATCAATTCCATTTCTGCGAGATCATACGCACGCTGAAAATGAACTTCGTGAGCCCGTTTGCCTCCAATCCGGACGTCGAATCGGGTCGTATGCAGGTGCCGGTCAACGTCATAATGACTGCTTCGAACATACGATGCGTCGTCCGATTCCCACCGATCGTCAAAATACGCGAGGTTATTGATCGAGTTGGCGGGAGTGGTCTGATCGAACAGGAATATGCCTCCGCGGTCAAGTCGCCACGCGACACCTTCGAGGAGGCGTATGACCTCCTCTTGCTCGACGAGATAGTTGACTCCGTCGTAGGCGAGGACGATGAGATCGAAAACGCCATTCATCTGGAGACAGCGGAAATCCGCCGTCTCGAATTGGACGTTCTTACCGACCGATTCCGGCTTCTTTCTGGCCACTTCGAGCATCTCGTCCGAATAGTCGGTGGCCAGATAGGAGCCGCCGAGCTCACTACTGAGGGGAAAGGTGAGGTTTCCTGTTCCGCAGCCCAGTTCGAGCGTTCGACGGGGCGGTTTACCGAACCGCCTGCAGAGTGAAACGAGATATGCTGCCCAGCGGTCATAGTCCACGTGCGCCATGATCTGGTCGTAAAGTGGAGCGAGGGCCGAATAAGGCCTGACAGACGGAGTCGAATTGCGCGGCAGACCGCGATCGGATTTGCCCATCCCGACTTTCAGGCGGCCTGTTGTTTCGCGGCGGCACGCCTGCGGCGGGCAATGTCGATCGCGCCGTAGATGGCATTCCGCATTGAATCGGGCGAGGCTTTGCCCTCACCCGCTATATCAAACGCCGTTCCATGATCCGGAGACGTTCGAACGATCGGCAGGCCTGCCGTGTAGTTGATGCCGCTATTGAAGGAGAGCACCTTGAACGGCGCCAGACCCTGGTCGTG
Organism: Rhodothermales bacterium; assembly: GCA_035512315.1. Lineage (GTDB taxonomy): Bacteria > Bacteroidota > Rhodothermia > Rhodothermales > DATKEJ01 > DATKEJ01. The sequence continues at coordinate 5,831 of DATKEJ010000338.1, forward strand.
GTACATCGCCAGCACCGCATCATACAGCTGATACTTGCGGGAAGCGAAAAACCCGTCAGCCGGGAAAGGGCCGAATACCAGCCGGCCTCCATCGCGAGCCTGCTGTATCGCGGGCTGTACGGTCTCGACCTCTTCTACTCCGATGACGCCCCCGTCTCCCGCATGGGGATTGAGACCGAGGACGGCCAGTCGCGGTCGTTCCAGCCCGAAGTCCGACTGAAGAGCCTGCAAAATGATGCCTGCTTTCTCGAGGATCGCCTCGACGGTAACCGCGGCTGGGACATCCTTCAGGGGCAGATGCGCCGTCACGAGGCCTACTCTGAGTGCCTCTGCGATCATCATCATCGTAAACGAAGGACAGTTGCAGCGCGAGGCAATATATTCGGTATGACCCGGCACATTGAATCCGGCTCGAACGATCGCCTCTTTCGAGATCGGAGCGGTAACCATTGCGTCGACCGACCCCCCGACGCATAAATCGGTTGCTTTGCTGACGGCGGCCATTGCTACGCGTCCGGCGGCTTCCGTGATCACGCCGATGCGAATGGGCGGGTCCTCATCCGCAAACTCGTCGAGGACCCACACTGCCGGATCGGCCTTCGTGTCGACCTGATCTACGGCGGTGATCCTGTGAATGACGAGCCTATTGGCCCCAATCAGTCCCGCGTGTGCTTCCAGAGCCGCCGCCGACCCTATCACGACCGGAGTAAAGAAACGGTAGATTCTCTTGTCGGCGAGACACTTCAGGATGACTTCCGGTCCGATCCCGTTGATGTCGCCTATCGAAATGGCGATGCGCGGCTTGAACCTGTCGCGCGAGGACTTGTCTCGCATCGATATATTCCTAAACGCCCGCCGGGGCGATCATATAGTTGGACGGCGGCGTGCACGAATCTCCCGCCGGTTAGATTGTCGTATACACGGGCGGGCCAACTGCCGTTCCTTCCCGTCATCCCGACGATAGGAGGGATCCCTCTCTGCGTTCGGGATGACAGGTGGGCCCGCTCAGCCCGCTCAACCCGCTCCACCCGCTCAGTCGGGTGGGGGCTCACCCCTCCCTCACCATGTGAAAAGGATCGATGCTCGACGCAGACTCGAACGTGAACTTCTTTCCGTCGGCATACTCCCACGTTTCGAGCACGCCGCCGCCTTCCGGGACAGAACGCGAGATCTCGTCCGGCGGACCGTGCACGATGTACACCCTCGCGCGATCGGTCTCGAGGCCGTTCGGGATCATGCCTGGCCCCGTTCGATACTCCAATGCCGCGTAGTCGACTCGGCGGAAGTACTCGACCATCAGTTCGTTGTAGGCGGTCTCAGGCGTCGGATCGCGCTCTGACCAGAAAGCTTTGAAATTATTTATTTTATCGTCTCTTGATCCCTGCTTCAGTCGATCGACGGCCGCTTTGTCGAGGATGAACCGCATGTTTTTGATCGCGACATCGATGTCGAGTAGGGAAACGGGCATGCCGGGCCAGTGCGTGTTGAACCGCGTGCTCGAGCGTGCCGGTTCATCGGCACCCTCCAGGCTCACGTCGAGCACGTACGCACCGTTCTCCAGCGAGCGGCCGTTCAAATCGATTGGCACGAGATAGTAGTGCGTAGTGTCTGACGGCTCTGCCAGGGTAATTCGAGTCTGGTGGATATCGGCCGCCGTTACTCGATCGATACGTAGAAACGAAGTGAATCCGACGCGACCCGAGTCGACGACGGCGCCGCCCTCCGTGGCCAGCGGCGGCTCCATACGCGGAAGATCTTCGCGGTCGGGATCCCTTCGCCGGAAGGACTCCATCTGCCGGCGGCGTTGTCGCATTTCGTTCTTCACTGACTCGTTGTCGAGTTGACGAAGCATCCACTTCAAACTCGTGACGATGGGGTCCGCGCCGGACTTTATAGAAAGGGGAACCACGGCGGTCAGATCTTCACCAAATCTCGCGTCTCCTCCATAGTTGATTGCCGACAGATAGCGAACCACCTCGGTCGTGACCAGCGTGTCGGCAAGGACGGCGAGGCCGAGCGTGGTCGCGTCGAAAGCGGGCACGGTGACCCGACGGACCAGTGTCGAGGCCGATCGTTCGGTATTGAGGTCGTTAAGCCGCAGTCTGACTCCGTAGTCACCCGGCGAAACGTTGAACGACACCGAGCCGATCGTGCTCTTCTTGGGGTCGACCGTCTCGTCGTAGTTCACGGCATATGATTCCGATTTCCAGGTTTCCTCTTTGATGAGCCTGTCGTCCCGGTAGAGCTCGACCGTCGCCGACACCGACGCGCGGAAGAGCTTGTCGTCCAACCCCTCGCCATGTCGCATGAAGACCAGCCGGTCGTTCGGAATTCGGAATCCGACTGTCATGAGCGGTCCGTCGATTCCACCGGGCAGAACAAACGCCTCGAAGTAGAGCTGGGAGGCCACTCGAGACGCCGTCATCTCCTGATACGGATCCACCTGTCCGAAGATGGATATCGGTATCGAGACGGCGAGGATGATTCCAAGTACTAAAGCGCGCATTAACCTATCGTTGTGATGTCTTCTCTGCAAACTGCCGGAGGAAATCGACAAACAACCTGACGCCGAAGCCCGTGCCGCCCTTCACTCTATACGATGTGCGCGACTCCATGAACGCGGGCCCCGCAATGTCGAGGTGTATCCACGGATAGTCGACGAAGTGCTCGAGAAACTTGGCGGCCGTGATCGCACCGGCGTGCCGGTTGCCGATGTTCTTAATGTCGGCGACATCGCTCTTGATGGCCTCGGCGTAGGCGTCGAACAGCGGAAGAGGCGCGACGAGATCGCCCGTTCTTTCTCCCGATGCAATCAGGTCTGACATGTAAGTCTGCGCGTTTCCTGTCTTATTCGCGAGGATAGCCGCAGCAATCGTTCCAAGAGCAACAACCTGCGCCCCAGTCAGGGTCGCGATGTCGATTACTATTTCCGGATCGAGAATTCGCGCGTACGACAACGCGTCTGCCAGAATCATACGGCCCTCGGCGTCGGTGTTGAGCACTTCGACGGTAGCGCCTGAGTGCATGTACACGACCTCCCCGGGCACGTATGCCTCTTTGCCGGGTCGGTTGTCCGTCGCGGGAACCAGGGCAATAACGTGAACAGGGAGGTTGAGACGCGCCGTCGCTTCAACTGCGGCTATGACCGCTGCGGCTCCAGCCATGTCGTTCTTCATCTTGTCCATCGAGTTGAGCGTCGGTTTGAGCGACAGCCCGCCCGTGTCGTAAATGACGCCCTTGCCCACCAGAACGATCGGCCGCCGGTTGACCGCGCCTTCCGGCTTCCATTCGAGAATTGTGAAAGAGGGAGGTCCCTCGCTTCCGCGATTCACCGCAAGGAGGCCGCCCATTCCGGCCTCCCGGATCTCATCCAGACCCCAGACGGTCGACGACACGCCGTGACGCGCTGCAGACTCGGCCGCCATTCTTGCCAGATCGGCGGCAGACTTGTCGTGTGGTGACAGATTGACGAGATCTCTCGCGAAACAGGTCGCCTCCGATATCTCCAGCGCCGTCCTTGCAGCTGCCCTCACAGCCTTGACGTCGCCGTTTGGAACGACAAGGGTAAGCTGCTTCAAGGTTCGAACCGGCGAGTCCTTGGTCCGGTATCTATCGAATCGGTAAGCGCCGAGGACGAAGCCCTCGACGATGGCTTCGACCTTCGCCCCAGAAACTTCGTGGCCGTCGATGAGCCAGGCGGTCTCCGACACCTCGAGCTCGTTTGCACGGATGCCGGCATTCGATGCCCCTCGCCTCGTTTCTTCAAGATCCGCGGCATCTCCGCAACCAACGAGCGCGATCCGGCGCGGACCCTTGCCGTCCCTGTAGAACAGTACGACCTGGTCGCGCTTCCCTTCGAAATCCTGCCGGACAGCGTCACCGCGAAGCCGGAGCTTCCTCCGAAGCGCCTCGAGCTTCTCGGAGGCGTCACCCGAATTTAACGGGACGAAAAGAAGATCGGCGTTGACCTCGCCCGCCGGCCTGTTCGAAACGACTATTTTCATCAATGTGATTGGTTTCTCTGTTGGACGTGGGTCAGGCCCCTGACGGTACGAGATCCTCGACGCCATCGAGCAGCCGCCTGATGACCGAGTCGAGACTCCCTCGAACAAAGGCGCCCGATGCATTGAAATGACCCCCTCCACCCAGACTGGCCGCCAGCCGGTTCACCGGTACGTCACCCTGCGACCGGAAGCTCAGCTTGACGTGATCTGCGACCTGCATCGCCAGAACGGCGACCTCGACGCCTTCGATTGCGAGAATATGGTCGGTGAATCCTTCGGCCTCTTCAGTATGGGCGCCCGTTCGATCGAGCATAGGTTTCGTAATCGTCATGATGCCCACCTTGTCTCCGAAATAGAGCTGCAGCGAGCCAAGCGAGAGTCCGAGTAAGTGCTGCCCAGCCAGAGATTTCGTCTTGTACACGTGATTGTGAATCTCTTCCGGCGCGAGCGAACCAAGCGCGATCAATTTGGCCGCGATCTCGTGGACTCGGGGGGTTACCGTGCTGAACCGAAAAGAACCGGTATCGGTCAGTATCGCGACGTACAGAGCCTCTGCGGCGGCGGGACTGAGGCGATCGAGTCCCCGGTGCTCAAACATCTCGAAAACGATCTCGCCTGTCGACGAGCGCTCGGTGTCGACGAGCATGTGGTCAAAGACAGGCTGCGGGTCGGGGTGATGATCGATCACGAATCGAGTTCCCCGATGCTCAGCGAGGGTCGCCTCGAGAGGCCCCACCCTGTGAAGCGCGTTCGCGTCGACGACGACGACGGCATCCACTTCACCAATCCGAATGAACTGGGAGGGATCCCGATCGAACACCTCGATATGGTTCGTGGGGTCCATCCACGCCAGATTTCGCGGCGTATGGTCGGCTCCGAGAACATAGACACGCTTTCCTTCCTCTCTCAGGAAGTGTGCCAAAGCCAACTGGGACCCGACTGCATCGCCGTCTGGACGAGTGTGGGTCACGACTAAAAACGAATCGTGAGCAAGGAGCCGGTCTATGAAGGATTCAAACATTGACTAGGGTGTGTCCCTCCAAGGTAAACGCGTTACAACAAACGGTCTGCCGATAGGTTCGATTGCACTGGCCGTATGTTCATCTCTGCGCGCGGTTTCATAGATTATCTGCCTTGTGGTACAAAGGGATTGTCGATGAACAGCCAAGTCGAAGACCTTCGTAGGGAAAACGCCCGCCTTCAGCGAGCCGTCGGTGAGTTAAGCATGCTGAACGATCTCGCGCGCGATCTGGGGGCGTCGCTGGATCCCGACAAGATCATGAACAAGATCGTGAGGCGGGCGATAAAGGCCGTCGATGCATCCCAAGGCGTGGTCACGCTTGTAAGCGAGGCGGAGCATTCGTCCCTGAAGACGTTGATTCGCACCTCCTCTGCGTCTGGAGAGCGTCGGTCGTTTCATCTTAACGAGAGCGTTCTCGGTTGGATGCTCATCAACCGAAAACCGCTTCTGCTCAATTCTCCCAGAGGGGACGATCGATTCAAGGGCGTGAGATGGGACGAATCAGTCCAAACGCTTCTCGCCGCCCCGCTAATGACCAAATCGCGGCTGATCGGCGTCCTCGCCGTGTACAACAAACGGCAGGGCGCAACGTTCACCGACGACGATCAGCGTCTCTTGTCGATCATCGCTGCCCAGTCAGCTCAAATCGTTGAGAATACAAGACTTTATGAAGAGGAGCAGACGCTCTCCAGGATGCGTGAGGAGCTCCAACTGGCCAACGAGATTCAGACCGGGCTTCAACTGAAGGATTACCCCGATTTGCCCGGGTACGACATTCATGGGATTTCGGAGCCGGCGCGGTCTGTAGGCGGTGACTACATCGACTTTTTCCCGATCCCCGGCAATCGCTATATGCTCTGTGTTGGAGACGTTTCCGGGAAGGGTCTCCCGGCTTCGCTCCTAATGGCGAACGTGCAGGCCACGCTCCGAAGCCAGGCGGTGTGGAGCGACTCGGCTGCCGAGTGCTTGTCGCGGGCTAATGCCCAGCTTTGCGACAGCGTCCGTCGCGGAAACTTCGTCACCCTTTTCTACGGTGTGTTGGACCATGCGGGCCATTCCATCGAGTTCGCAAATGCGGGTCACAACCGGCCGATAATCGTCAAAGCGGACGCAACCACATTCGAGCTGGAGCTCGGTGGTTTAGTGCTCGGTGTAAAAAGGGACTTCCCGTACTCGCAAGACTCGGTCGCGCTTGATATCGGGGATGCCCTTTGTGTTTACTCTGACGGTATTTCGGAAGCGATGAACCTCCATCGTCAGCAGTTTGGGGAGGAACGCCTCCTGCGCGTGATTGTCGAGCACCGACGTGCCTCGGCAGAAGACCTGTCAAAGGCGATTCTGCAATCGGTGCAAGATTTTGTCGGCCAGGCGCAGCAGCACGACGACATCACGCTTCTGATAGTCAAACGAGTTGCCTGACTGAAACTTTTTCAAGCGGTGCGGAATGTTGACCCGTCGCCGGGAATACCGTACCATGTAAGTTACTTCTCGAACAACGCGTCACCTAATAGAACCACCCATGCCCTTCACGGTCAACGAAGAATACAACGCGGTCGTCTTTGAGATCAAAGGCCGATTCCTCGGCAGCGTGGACGGTCCCAAATTCAAGGAAAGTCTTTCCGGCGCGATCGAGGACGGCAAGATTCAGGTCGTGGTTGATCTTTCGAGGGCCGACTTCATGGACTCGTCCGGAATCGGGATATTGATCGGCGGCCTGACCTCTGTCCGCAGGTCCAACGGCGACATGCGCCTTGCCGGCATGACCAAACGGATTCGAAACCTGTTTCTGATAACGAAACTGTTGGGCAGCGTGTTTGAGGACTACGAAGACGTCAAGGCTGCTGTCGCCAGTTTCCAGACGAATCCGGCCTCGGGTGCGTCACTTGAGAGCTAGCGGATCGGGTCCGATGCTCCTTTGAGCTCGGCTGGCCGTATCGTTTCTCAGATCCACCATTTCGAATCTGCCAGTTCATCGCGCTTGCACGCCTAAGTACGAGAAAGTGAGCCATGGAGCAAACCTTCACAAGAAACCTCGACGAACTGCACCGGGTGTTCAGCTTTCTCGACACATTTGCCGAGACGTCAGACCTCGACATGTCGGTGTCGCTGCCCGTTCGACTGGCCGTCGA
>DATKEJ010000339.1:0-17331 GCA_035512315.1 Rhodothermales bacterium
CCCGACAGTCGAAGCTGATTCGATCAAACAGGATACGACGCGGTACTCCGGAATGTCTTGCATACGACTCCGCGACATCAGACTCGTCCAACCCGAACCGTCCGCAGAACAGCGCCGCGGCGTTTTCGATCTTGAGTGGAAGTGAATCGATGAGCGTCCCGTCCCAATCGATTATTAGCGCCTTAAAGGGCCCCGCTGAGACCTTCATATACAATGCCTTCGATCTGTTCAACCTCACGTCGACCAAACAGGTGCCATGCATCCACGAAAAGGCCCGGACGCTGCATGCGCGTCAGTAGTGAGAACAGATCCATATCCGAGTAGGAGCGGTGATTGTTCATCAACAGAACGGCGGCGGCATCCTCGAAACCATCTTTGATCGACGCCCATCGAACCCCGGTGCCTTCCACCTCATCGCGGGGAACGACGGGGTCGTACCCGTAAAGTTGGAAATCCGCATCGGCCAGCTTGGCGAGCAGTTCCAGCGTGGTCGAATGGCGCATGTCGGAAGTGTCAGGCTGGCCCTTGAACGCGAACCCCACGACGAACACTTTCTTCGACCGGGTCTCCCCGCCGTTCCCAGCGAAGAAGTTGAACACTTTGCTCGCGACGACATCGATCATCTCCTCATTGATGGCGCGCCCGTGAATCGGAAGCCTGGGTTCGTATCCTTTAGCCCGACCGGCCCAAGCGTAAATGACCGGATCCTTCGTCAGGCAGAATCCGCCGACGCCCGGGCTGGGCAGCGGAATGGGATTGCGCGGATAACCGGCGTTCGCCGCTTCGATGATTTTGACGGCGTCGAGATTCCAGTGGCCGCAGATGATCGCGAACTCGTTCGCGAAGGCAAACGACAGGTCGCGAAAGGAGTTGTTGATCAGTTTTGCCAGCTCAGCAGCCTCCAGACTGTCGACACGTACCACATTGGGGGACAGTTTGCTGAACAACTGAGCGGTAAGGTCTACCGAACGACGATCAAACCCGCCGACCACCTGCGGAAGCGTGCGCAGCTCACGAAGCGCCTGCCCCTCGATCGTGCGTTCCGGAGCGAAACTGAGGTAGAAATCAGAACCACATTGAAGTCCGGATTCCTTCTCTAGAATCGGGAGAACGATCTCACGCGTCGTCCCCACTGGAACGGTAGATCGCAGCATCACGAGATCTCCCCGCTTCAGTTGAGCGGCGACTGCGGTGGCCGCCTCCCGTATGCTCTCCAGCTGCGGAACGTCCTCGGCATCGAGCGGCGTTCCCACCGCGATGATGTAGATGTCGATCCCCGAGGGGAGGGACGTGTGAACGCGGAATCGATCCTTGGCGATCTGGTGGTTGAGAAGCGGATCGAGCCCGAGCTCGTGAAAATGCGGCTTGCCCTCGGCGATCCGTTCTGCCCGTGCGGAATCGACCTCAACTCCATGAACCCTGAAACCGACGTCCGATAGCGTTACGGCGAGTGTAAGACCAACGAACCCCAGCCCGATGACCGCCACACTCCAGTTCGTGATGTCGGCCCGCTGTGACAGTTCGTACGTGTCGACCACATCGACGACTTGTCCATTGTGGGAGGCCACGATCAGGTAGTCGACTTTCCGGTCCCTGATGTGGGTGCTTCGCCTGACCTTCTCGCTCATCTGGAAAATCATCTCGGTCGGCGAGATACCGGCCGGTACCGTGATAGGGTTCCGGGTCATGATCTCACTGACGGGGATGTCGAGTGAGCGACCTTCCACGATGGCCTCACGAACGTCTCCATCGGTGACAACACCGGCGAGCTTACCGTCCTCGCCGATGACGAGGGCGATGCCAACGGGCGCTCCACGGCCGGACGCGCCGTCGATGACCCGGAGCGTGTCCAAAATCGTTGCATCCGGCGGAACGGAGATGGCGTCTATTCTGGCATTTGTCGAAATGAGCATTGATCCTCCTAAACGGCCCCGGGGTCACACCGCCCGCCCAGCCATTTCCACGCTCGCCTCAAAGTACGAGAACGTCCTCCTCAGACCCTCCGGTCGAGCGACTTTGGGTTCCCAACCAAGCAGCCTGTACGCCTTGGATATGTCGGGACGTCGGACCTTGGGATCATCCTCGGGGAGCGGCCTGAAAATGACCTCGCTGCTGCTGCCCGTGATGTCGCGCACTTCATATGCGAAGTCCCGGATGGATATCTCGTCCGGATTCCCCAGGTTCACCGGTACGGCGACCGGGCTGACCAGGAGCTTGTGAATGCCGCTTACGAGATCATCGACGTAACAGAAAGAACGGGTCTGGCTCCCATCTCCGAATACTGTGATGGGGTCGCCTCGCAGCGCCTGCGTCATGAACGCGGGCAGGGCGCGTCCATCATTCAGTCGCATCCGAGGCCCATATGTGTTGAATATCCTGCATATGCGCGTTTCGAGCGCATGATAGCGCTGGTAGGCCATAGTAATCGCTTCCGCAAACCGCTTTGCCTCGTCGTATACACCTCGCAGCCCGACAGGATTGACGTTCCCCCAATACTCTTCGTCCTGCGGATGGACCAACGGGTCTCCGTATACCTCGCTCGTGGAGGCAAGCAGAAAGCGCGCTTCCTTCGCCTTCGCCAGGCCGAGCAGGTTATGGGTACCCAGGGCTCCGACTTTGAGCGTCTGAATGGGGAGTTTGAGGTAGTCGGCCGGTGACGCCGGACTTGCAAAGTGAAGGATGTAGTCAAGGTCGCCCGGGACGTAAACGAAGGTCGAAACGTCGTGCCGAATAAGATGGAATCGCGGATTTCCTATCAAGTGCCCGATATTCTCTGGATTGCCCGTGATGAAGTTATCCATGCAGATGACTTCATGTCCCTCTTGGAGGAACAGGTCACATAGATGCGACCCGATGAACCCTGCACCACCCGTGATCAGCGTCCTGGCTCTAGACTTCATAGCGCCCTCAGTTCTCCGACAACGAGACTCGCTTCCGGGGAGTACGACGGTCGTCCGATACTTCGATAAACAAATCCGGCTGCTGCCATTTCCTTAGGATCATAGAGGTTGCGACCGTCAAAAACGACTTGGCTCTGCATGACCTCCGCCATGCGGCGCAAATCGGGACGACGAAATTCGTTCCACTCCGTGCAGACAAGAAGCGCGTCCGCCCCTGCGAGAACTTCATAGGCGTCATCGCCATAATCGATCCGGTCTCCAAGGACGAGCTTGGTTGAACCGATCGCCTCGGGGTCGAAGGCAACCACGTGCCCCCCGGCGGCGAGAATGCTCTCGATAATGGTGATCGAGGATGCCTCCCTCACGTCATCGGTGTTTGGTTTGAATGCGAGACCCCAGACGGCAATCTGCCGCCCCATCAGGTCTCCTCCAAAGAAATCGATGATCGCCGACGCGAACCGCCGACGCTGCATCTCATTGACACCGACAACGGCATCTAGAATGCGGAAGGTGTAATCGTGATCCGCGGCGGTTCGAATGAGGGCCTTGACGTCTTTAGGGAAGCAACTGCCGCCGAAACCGATGCCTGGATACAGGAATTGTTTTCCGATGCGACTGTCAGCCCCGACGCCCGTCCGAACAAAATCGACGTTTGCGCCGACGGCATCGCATACATTCGCGATCTCGTTCATGAACGAAATCTTTGTCGCAAGAATGGCGTTTGCCGCGTACTTGGTCATTTCCGAAGAGCGCTCGTCCATAACGATCATCGGATTCCCATTGCGGAGGAATGGCTGGTAGAGGCGATCCATGACTTCGATCGCGCGGGGACTCGACGATCCGATGACAACGCGATCAGGCTTCATGAAGTCGTCTACGGCGACACCCTCCCTGAGAAATTCCGGGTTTGACACGACGTCGAACTCCGCCGGTTCGGCCACACCGGCCGAGATGATCTCTCGCACGCGATCCGATGTACCGACCGGCACCGTGCTCTTGGTAACGACTACAGTGTATCCGGTAAGCAGCGGCGCGATGTCGCGCGAAGCCTGTTCAACATAAGACAGGTCCGCCGATCCGTCGTCACCAGGCGGGGTTGGCAATGCGAGGAACACGACCTCGCACCCGGGAACGGCGTCGGCCGCGTCCGTCGTGAAGTGGAGTCGACCCTCACGAATATTCCGCTCGAAGAAGACCCTGAGACCGGGCTCAAACAGAGGTAACTCACCTGCGCGAAGCTGCGCGATTTTATCGACGTCGATGTCGACGCACGTGACCGTGTTACCCATCTCTGCGAAGCACGTGCCGGTCACCAACCCGACATATCCTGTACCAATGATCCCAATGTTCATGTCTATACCTACCGGCGCCTACCTGTAGAACTCCGCGATGCGCAGGATAATGAGCAACCCTGTCGCGACGAGATTCATGGCGGGGAGATAGACGCTTCTGAAGTTCGGCTTACTCGTAGAGACCGTATTGATGTAAAGCACGTCGTCGTCAAGAAGAGCGGGAAGGCTCATGTTAGACTCGACAATTTGGCTTAGCTCAGACTGAAAGATCACTTCCCGCCCGGTAATGCCCTTACGGGACAGGCTGACTGTGATGATTCGATCGAACTCATCCGGCCTCTCACCCGTGTCGGAGGGGCCACCCGCCAAAGAGATTGCATCCCCGAGGTTGGACCCGCGGGTCAGTTCATAGCGCCCTGGATGTCGAATCGTACCCCAGATATTGACGATCACTGACACGTCGCCGGTTCGCGTGTAGTTGAAGTACGCTGCGTTCGACGCCCGACTGTAGTCGAGGACCGTTGCCTGAGCTGACAGTCCTTCAAAAATCACCACGGCAAAGCCGACGGCCAGCAGAATCTTCTTCATGCGTGAATGAATTGTGTTGTTCCTGAAAAACGGGATACGTTCTAAAAAGATCGGCCCCCGGGGACAGGGGCCGATCTTATCGGGTCCGAAATGACGCTCAGGCCTCCGACTGCTCAAGCGAACGCGAGGCTTTGCGCTGCTTTGAACGCGCCGAGCCCTCACCATAGTAGTCATAGTAGCCGTACCGATACCCATAGCCGTAGCCGTAACTGTAACGGTAGCCGTAGTAGCCGTATGCGCGCTTGACGTCGAAGCGATTGAGGATGCTGCCTACGACCGGGGCATCCACCGCGCGCAACGACTCGATCGTTCTCTCCAGGGAGTGAAGATCTGTCTCATTCGCTGAAACCACGATGACGGTCGCGTCACTGAGATTCGAGAGAAGCACAGCATCGGTCACGGCAAGAACCGGCGGGGTGTCAATTACGATGTAGTCAAAGTGGTTGCGCAGCTTGGTCAGAAACTCTTTCATCCTGCGGGATCCCATGAGCTCGGCGGGGTTTGGTACCGAGCTTCCGGCCGGAATCACATGCAGATCGTCGATTCCGGAGGCGAAAAGATCCGGGTCAAAAGGATGCTTGTCGAACAGGAGTTCCACGAGCCCCGGCTCCTTGTCGATGCCGAGCATCTTGTGGCCGGCGGGCCGTCGCAGGTCGGCATCCATGTAGAGTGTCGGACGCCCGGCCTGCGCCAACGTGATGGCCAGGTTAGCCGCCGTCACCGTCTTGCCCTCACCAGGCCCCGAACTGGTGACCATGATCACCTGAACGTTCTCGTCGGGACGGCTAAACTGGATGTTCGTCCGCATGCGGCGATAGTTTTCGGAAACAGGCGACAGCGGGTTCAGCAAGGCGATGAGGCTGGTTGAGTAGGAACGCCCCTCTTCGACGATCCGGTCACGGCCTTCAAAGTCTTCCTTCAGCACGCGCGTCATGTCGGGAACGATGCCCACGACACCGATACCGAGTTTCCGCAAATCTTCCGGTTTGCGGATCCGGTTGTCCATCGCATTACGGAGGAATACGAGACACATGCCCAATACAAGACCGAAAAATGCCCCGATGATCAGGTTGAGTGCGACTTTCGGACGGACGGGGCTCGTCGGAGTGACGGCCTCATCCACAATCGTGGCGTAGCCAATCTCGGATTGTTCGGCGATTCTCGCCTCTTGGAGCTTCTCAGAGACGATACCGAACACGTCGTTTCGCGCCTGGAGTCCGCGTTCAAGCTGAGCCTGTCGAACTGACTTGCCTGGCACTCTGTCTAGAGCGGCCTCGTACTCGCGGAGCCGCCTCTTGATCGCATTGAGCTCCGCCTCCTTCCCTTTGGCGTTGATGCGCTCTTCGGCGATCCGGCTTCGGAGTTCGGAGATATAGGCAATCGGATTGACGCTTCCGCCGGAGGTCGGATCGATTCCTCCGGCTTCCTTCACTTCGCGTATATACTGATCGGTCAGCGACGCCAGGCGTTTCTGATACTCTCCGCGTTGCGCAATGTACTCCATGAGCTGTGCGTCGCTCGACTCGTTTCCGCGAAGCTGGGGGTTCTTGGAGTACTTGTCGTCGATGAGTCCGTCGAGTTCGAACGTCTTCTGCTGCAGCGATTCGATCTTTCGTTCCACTCCGGACGTGATCCGGCGGGCGAGCCCCGGTTCGGCCTGATTGGCCCTGTCTTCCAAAGCCTGCAACCCGGCCTGCGCTTTCTGCAACTCGACTTCTGCGCGATCGCGCGCGCCCTTCAGTTCGCTGATCTGTTTGACAAGCTCCGAGGCCTCCTGGTCGGGTGAATAGGCGCCCTCCTCGGCCTGGAACAGCTCGACCTCGCCCTCGATGCGCCCGATATCCTCACCGAGGATGTCGACCTGTTTCTCGAGGAACTCCTTCGAGGCCTTCATCTGCTGGCGACTCTTCATTCTGTTCGTGAAAATGTATTCGTCAGCGTACAGATTAGCGATCAGTCTCGCCTCGGCAGGGTCGGTACTGGTCGAAATAACGCGGATCATGTCCACGTCCTTACTAATGGGTCGAATCGTTACGAACCCGTCGAGACGATCGACGACCTGACGAACGGACGGCAGATTGTTGGGGTCCTCGCCCAGGATGCTAAGAAGTCGATCCCCGCCCGGCGAATATTTCTCGTTGATAAGCTGCTCGGCAATACCCCGGCGGAGCTTCCTGGATTTGAGAATCTCCACCTCGTTGTACACGTTTCGATTGCCGGCGCCGACGAGAACGTCCTCGAGCGTCTTTCCCTGACCGGGCTTCGATTCGACCAGGAGGACGCTCATGGCCTCGTACTCCGGATCCTGAAGGAAGGTGTAGACTGCCACGGCGATGAAAATGATCGAGAACGACGAAAGAATCGACCATTTGCCCTTGAGCAGTACATCAAGAAAATCTCTCAGTGAGAACTCGGTACCGGCAGACGCTGCAGCCTGCGCCGGTCCACGCACGTCGGCTCCATTTGTCCGGCCGTCCGGATAAAAACGGTCGGAGCCGCCCGACCGAGCATTATGATTCGACATAAGGGGGTGCATATCTATGACCTCTGCGAGTACGGTTGCCTGACGGGCCATGCCCGCCCTCCGTCCTTCTCCTGGCAGCTAATGCTTGTTTACTGTTGCTCCTTGCTCGTACAGGCACGTGCCCATCCCCGAGCATACTCGGACTAATCCACCTGCCCTGGCCCAAAGTACTTGAAACGTCAAACTCAGTTCCAACCTTGTACCGGCCACGCCTCGTGAGGCAGGTTAAATCACGGGAATATCTCAAAATACGCTGTTTCATGCAAAATCGGCAGGGACATTAATCGATTATTGCAGCGTGTGCCGCCGGAGCGGGTTCGTTGACGCCCGAGCACTTATTATTCGCTCGGTTGCGCTCATCCGTTCCGGCCGCGGCCGTAGAATACCTCAAATCGAGTTGAATTAGGTAGGATTTCGTTCGTGCGATTCACATTCTTGGGTCCGGGCGATAAGCGGTGGGCCTCGTTTCTGGCCCGGACCGACCACGACGTGTATCATCTCCCGGGTTACGCGCGCCTCCTTGAGGCGGAGCGCAAGGCAGCGGCGAGCGCCTGTTTTGGAGAGTCGGCTCATTCAGCGCTGATGATCCCAATGCTCGTTGACAGATTGCCGGTGACTCTCGGGCTCTCGGATGATCTGAAGGATGCGCGATCTCCCGACGGTTACCCAGGTCCACTCTTTGTCGGCGCACCGGCAGAGATTCGCGCGGCGCTGCACGACCTGATGGCATTCCTTCGCTCAGAGCGGATCACGACATGCTTTATTCGAGTCCACCCGCTGCTTGGGTTAGGGACAGAAGCCTTCGAAGAAATCGGCTCGGTTGTCGAGCGTGGCCGGACGGTTCAGATTGTCCTCGACTCGTCGTACGAGCAAATTGTGCAACGCATGCGCTACGATCACCGTTCTCAGATTCGGCGGGCGTACGAAGCGGGATACACCGTAGCGTTCGATCGCTGGGATCTGTTACCCGAGTTCGTTTCGCTCTACCGCGCATTGATGGATCGGGTCGACGCCACCGGCCCGTATCGATTCTCTGACGGGTATTTTGAACGGTATCGGGCGGCCATCGGAGACTCTGCCCACATAGCCATGGCTCTGACTCCAGACGGCAGACCGATCGCCGGTGCGCTGTTCACACTTTGCTGCGGCGTCCTGCAGTATCATCTCGCGGCGGGTGACCGAAGGTTTGCGAAACACGCTGTCTCGAAGCTGGTAATCGACGGTCTCATTCGCTACGGACTCGATCATCGCGCAAAAACGATCCATCTTGGAGGCGGTGTCGGCGCGCGTCCAGACTCACTTCTGAAATTCAAACAGGGCTTTTCACGAAGCGAGCTTGGCTATCGCACAATCCACCTCATCCCGGATGAAGCCGCCAATCGACAAGCCGAGGAAGCCTGGAAAGCTCGGAATCGCGGTGATCGAACACATCCTGACTTCTTCCCGTTGTACCGATCACCTTCCCCTCGTTAGCCGAGGCACGATGCGCATCCTGGTCCTCTTCCAGTATTTCCAGAGCCCCGATGCACCCGGGACCGGCCGGCACTATTCGTTCGTCAGATCGTGGGCACAGCGCCACGAGGTTACGGTGGTGACCGCGCACTCGGAGCTGACGCAGCCTCTCTCACAGCGATTTCCGGCGGCGCCCCCAGGAGTTCGGCTCGAGTCCTTTCCCATCGATTATGCGAACCGAATGGGAATTGGTCGACGGCTTCGTGCTTATCGGCGTTTCGCACGCTCGGCAGTCGAATTCGGCAAGCGGATTGAGCGACCGGACGTCATCTTTGGAACGTCGACCCCGCTGACGGTTGGCTTGGCAGCAAGGAAGCTCGCTCGACATTGGGGCGTTCCGTGGATATTCGAGGTGCGGGATCTATGGCCCGACTTCCCGATCCAGATGGGAGCCGTTCCTGGCCGCTGGTTGCAGGAGCGGCTGAGGAAGCTGGAATCATCCCTGTACCGGGATGCTGACCACGTCGTAACCCTCTCCTCGGATATGGAGCGGCATGTGCTCGAACGAGGCGGCTGCCGCGGACGAGTGACCACCTTGCTCAACGGCACCAGCTTTGAACTGCTCGATGCCGCCGACTCCTCGGCCCCCGGATTACTTCAGGCTCGCTTCGGCCTGGGGCGAAAGAAGGTCGTCCTCTACGCAGGTTCCTTTGGAAGGGCAAACGGTATACCGGCCGTCCTCGAGGCAGCCCGTTTGCTGCGGGATCGCAACGACCTGATTTTCGTGTTCGTCGGATCCGGATACGCACGCGGCGCTGTCGATCTCGCCGCGACTACCCAGCCCAACGTGGTGTCCGTTCCACCAGTTCCGAAACACGCGATCTTCGATTGGCATCGGCTGGCCGACCTGTCTCTGGTAACTTTCATAGACTTACCGGTTCTAGCTACGAACTCCCCCTCCAAGTTTTTCGACAGCCTGGCCTGCGGCACGCCCGTTCTCGTAACGAACACCGGATGGACCCGCGCCTTCGTCGAGGACCATAACTGCGGATGGAGCATTGATGCGCTCAGTTCCGAGCGTCTGGCCGCAACGATTGCGCAGCTTGCCGACAGGCCTGAAGACCTTGTGGAAAGAGGCCGAAACGGAACCGTGGCCGCCAGGTCGCTTTTTGACAGGCAGCAAATGGCCGACCGCCTCGAGACCATAATGGCCGATGTCGCACGCTCTCAGCCTCATTGATCCGCCTGCGATTGTTGCATAAGTAGCACTTTTTAACGAACATGGGGGTCTGTTAATACGCAACAGATGGGATCTCCCCGAAGACAAACCAAGTTCGCGGCCGCGCTCCTCGACACCCTCATTATTACCGTCGCGTTCCTGGTGGCGTTTCGAATTCGAATGGCATCCTGGGATGTCTTCGCCTTTAAGGGAGGACTCCATACAGCCTTGGCTCTGACACTCGCGACCTACATGGTCGCCTTGACGGCATCCGGTCTCTACAGACTCGGGCATGCTGACCTGCACCTCAGGATGGCGTGGCGCGTCGGCTTCGCGCTACTGATCGGCTGGGCAGGCTCTGTACTGGTGACCTTCCTGGCGGTGCCGGGACAAATGGCGCCGAGAAGTGTATCCGCCGTCCACTGGATGCTGAGCCTGATTGGCGTGTTGGGAGTCAGAGGCGTGGCGCGTCAAGTGATGGAGTGGAAGCGGAGCGGCGTTTCCACTATCCCGATTCGGTCGTTTCGGGCCGACATCACGGAGGTACTCGACCGGCATCCGGTTAACATCGACGAGGCGGCCATTCAGAACTACCTTGCCGGCAGAACCGTGCTCGTCACGGGCGCCGGGGGTTCGATTGGATCTGAGCTTACGAAACTCCTCCTGACGCTCAAGCCGTTCCGCCTGGTTCTGGTCGATGTTTCGGAGTATGCTCTATTCAAGATGGAGGAAAGCATCCGCCAGGCCGCTTTCTCGGGAGACGTCGTCTTCCGGATCGCCGATGTGCGCGACGAAGACATCATGCGAACGGTCTTCGAGACCACGCGTCCCGACGTGGTATTTCACGCGGCCGCGTACAAGCACGTGCCTCTGATGGAGCGGCATCCGATTGAAGCCTTTCGCAACAACACGTTGTCGACGGTATCGCTCGTTCGACTCTGCGAACGGTTCGAAACGGAGCAGTTCATCTTCATCTCGACCGACAAGGTCGTCGAGCCGTCCTCCGTGCTCGGCGCAACGAAACGACTCGGCGAATGGTACCTGCGCTCCGCCCACTCCAGGATGCAGCGCAAGATCGTCAGGTTCGGCAACGTTTTCGGCAGCCAGGGCAGTGTAGTAGAGCTGTTCAGCGATCAGATTGCGCACGGCGGTCCGATTCGCATAACGCATCCCGAAATGACGCGATATTTCATGAGCGCGCATGATGCGTGCGCCCTGATTTTGCAGACACTCCTATTCGACGACGACATGTCGGTCTACATGCTCCGCATGGGTGAGCCCGTTCGTATCGTCGACCTGGCCAAGAAGATGGTTCAGCTGTACTCCGCGGAAGGCGCCGACGTCGAGATCGTCTTTACCGGCGTACGGCCCGGCGAGAAACTGAGCGAACGGCTTTACACGGACACCGAAACCCCGAACACCACCAGCCACCCCTCGATCGTCGCTCTATCGAGTAAGGCACTGTTCAGCCGGCTCGAGCTCGATGGCCACCTGGCGCAACTCGAATCACTGTGCGCCGAGAACCGAACGGCGGACCTGCGCAAACACCTGTTCAGAGAGGCCTTCTCAGAGGTGAGTTCGGGATAAATTTTCCCACTGACGACCGAATCTCGCTGGGACCTTCGGCCCTTAATCCACGTTGAAGTCGTCCGTCGTAACGAGCGTTATCCCGCTCCTCATCCAGAAAGAGACCTTCCATCTGCCTTGATGCAGTCATCGAAAGTTCGAGCCTTATTGTGGGTTCTCGCCAATAGCGGGCCAATTTTTGCTCAAGCACCGTCTTACGATCCAGACTGGTACGCGGCAGATCAGCCGCACCTGAAGATCAATGTGACAGAAGATGGAATACATCGAGTTGAGGTAGCGGACATTGCCGCCGCCGGCGTCGAGCTCGCCTCGATCGATCCGGCGGGTTTCCGGCTCCTGAGAAACGGCATCGAAGTCCCAATCTGGTATGAGGGTGGCGGAACCCAGGTCGCGTCGGACGAATACCTCCTCTTCGTCGGAGAACGAAACACGGGAAAGGACGAACTGTGGGTCTACAACTACAACGAGAGCCTTCGTTCTAGTTCGAACCGGAGTCTTTACACCGATACCACCACCTATTTTCTTACGTGGGGTGGCCCTCCAGGGATGAGGTACCAACGTGAGGCCAACGACGCCGTCTCGGGTCCCCTGATCGAGCGGGTGAGGGTCGACGGGTATTTCGAGACCGATGCGACGTACTATTTCGGGGCACCCGAGAGCTCGGGTAACCCTCTTTACACGGCGGGCGAAGGATGGTATACACAGGTGCTCTCGCATGGCGATCCAATCATTCGAGGTTCCTTCACCCTGGGTCTCCCCGACCTCACTCGCGTCGACGGCGACACCGTTCGCGTTGACGTCCGCCTTCAGGGAGGCTCCCGCGTAAGGCATCTCGGTTTCGTCGACCTTCGGTACGTCGACCCGAATACGAATCAGCAAACGGAGATGGCATTCGACTCCGTTTCCTGGCTGAACTACGGGTCGGCACTCCTCTCAGCCAAGCTTGCACAAACGCAGGTTCCAGACGCGAACCTTCGTGTTCGCGTGGGATCAGACAATTCGGCCGGTGCTTCCCCGAACGTCGTCTACATCGACTACCTGGCCTTCAGTTACAACCGTTCGCTCAACGCCGAGTCGGGCCCGTTCCAATTCGCCTCGGCGACTTCGGGGGCTGCGACTTTCAGACTCGCGGGCTCACCCCAGACGGAGGTGATCGTTCTGAAGCCTCAAACGGCCGAACGATATGACGTCGAAGGAGGAGGCACGTTTGGCGACATGACCGAGACGGGTCTCGATTACTGGCTCTCCACTCCGGAGGCCCTCAAGCGTCCGGTCGTGTTAATGGACGGGCCATCCGATCTCGCCAATCCGTCGATCGACGCCGACTACGTGATCATCTCCGCCCCGGACTTGGTTTCCTCGGCCGGGGATTTGGCCGAGTACCGGCAGTCTTTGGAGGGCGGACAGTACCGGACGATGGTCGTCAACGTCCAGGACGTGTATGATCAGTTCGATTATGGACGGGCTACACCCATCGCTATCAGACGGTTCATCAACCATATGCAGAGCTGGAAGTCCTTCCCGAAGTTCGTAATCATCTGGGGGGACGCCCTCTATCCTGATGCCAGACGTCCCAAATTCGGTTGGGAGGTACCGTCATTTGGAAACGCCTCTTCCGACGGCTGGTTTGCGATGCAGACAGGCGGCGACCTGACCGACTACTCTGAATCGATCCCAATTGGCCGGATTACGATCCGAGCCAACGAGAGGGGCTCCGCATTCGTTGACAAACTCAGGGCTTACGAGAGTCAGCCTCCTTCCGACTGGCAGAAGCGCGCGATCATGATGTCGGGCGGCAACACGATTTCGGAGCAGGTATCACTGAGGAGCCACACCCGGCGCTGGGGCGCGACGATCCTTGACGAGCCCTTCGGAGGCGACGTCACATACTTTCATAAGACGAGCTCGGCGGCTCTCGACCCCACGTTTCTAGACTCTGTCGACGCGGCCATCAATGAGGGGTCGGGCTGGCTCGCGTTCTTCGGCCACTCCGCAGCCGATACGTGGGAAATCGTTACCGAGCCGCCCCCGCAGTTCGACAACAGCCAGACACTTCCCGTCGTGGTCTCGCTCGGATGTTTCACCGGTGCATTCGCTCGAGGCGACGGATCGGCATTCGACCAGCCGCCCTTCGCCGAATTGCTCGTCACGGAGAGCCCGAATGGCGCGATCGCACACTACGGCGGATCGACGAGCAGCACTATCACGGCCGGTGCACAGATCGGCGATCCGTTCTACGACCTCGTATTCAACCAGGGGATGCGCACGCTCGGCGAGGCAATGGTCGAAAGCAAGAAGATATTTCTCGGCCCGAGCACCAGTTCTTCGCGAATCGAGACGGTCCTACAGTACAACCTGATAGGAGATCCGGCCACCCGGATGGCGCTGCCGGATAAACCGAATTTCCACATAGAAGCGCGTTCCGTGAGAGTTACACCCGATGGACCGGTCGCCGGCATAGACTCGACCCTCAACGTGACGGTTTCGGTTGAGAACTGGGGACTCATTCCGGACGACAGCCTCACGGTCACCTTGAGGCGGATTTCGCCCGGCGGCGCGACCTCGACCTTCGAGCAGCGCATTCCACCGTTTTCCCTCCTCTATGACGTCTCGTTCGTGATGCCGGTCGAGGAGGCCGACGTCGGCGAGAATCGCTTCATTGTGGAGGTCGACGCCAGTGGAGAGCATGTCGAAACATCGGAGGACGACAACTCCGTAGAGATTTCACAGCCGGTTTTCGCGTCGGGCGTCGTTCACCTCTATCCGCCAAATCTCGGCCTGCTCACCTCCCGGAGTCCCGCACTTATCTATGGGAAGGCGTCAGCGGCCGAGAGCCAACTGACCGTGCTTACCGAACTCGATACGACCGACACTTTCGATTCGGGCGCGCTGATCGCGGCAACGCTGGAGGCTCGCGCTCTATCTTCTTGGACGCCACCTTCACCCTTGATTGACGGGGCTACGTACCACTGGAGACTTGCAGTTGAGTCGGACGAGCAGCCCGAGTGGCGGACTAGGTCATTCACGGTCCGGCAAGACCTGCCGTCCGACGGCTGGCTCCAGAAGGGGGACCTTTTCCGCCAGAGCGACCACAGTCCGTTTCTTACGTTCGAGGACGGGTCGTGGCGTCTTGGCGATTTCACGGTCGACATTCGGATTCGCTCCGCCCAGTTTAGAGCAACCGCGTCCAACACAATCATTGTCGGTGGTTTCGAGCACGAGACGCTCGCCATCGGCTTCGCGGTCGTAATCGTGTCGGTAGACGGCCTGTTCAAAGCCAGTGCTAGGTTCATTCCATATCCGAACACCCGCGACATCGATCCGGAAGTGGAGCGCCAGCGACTGCGAGATTTTCTAGAGACCGCGCAGGAGAATGAGTTCGTGTTCGTTAACTCGAGATTCTTCCTGATGCCGGCGGGTGTAGTCGAGATGCCCGATGAGACGGCGGCAATTTTCCGCGAGCTCGGCAGCACCGAGATCGACTCGGTGGACCTCCAAGATCTTTGGAACTTCGGTATTCGAATCGGTGACGAAGCACCGCTGGTTGATGAGTGGCAGGATCGTGACCCGGTGCTCGGCCCGCACATCCTTTGGAGCGATCTCAGCATTCCGGCGCGCTTTCCATCCGGTGGTTCCCAGTCTCCGCCCATCGGCCCGGCCGTCCGCTGGCACGAAGCCCGGATAACAGGAGCGCTCGGCAATGATCGTTCATCGATCGAGACGTTCGTTCTCGGAATTCAGGGCGATACGCTGGGCTCGACGAGGATCGAGCCGCCTGCCGGTGCCGCGACCATCGATCTGGGCTCTTCGGGCTTGAACATCGACGCCCGGGCCCATCCCTTCATTCGGCTCGCTGTGACGCTCACCGACTCGTCGCGTCTCGACACGCCGCAGCTCTTAGACTGGTACGTGGGCTATGATCCCGTGTCCGAATTGGTTGTCGATGCACCCCTTTTCGAAACAGTCATCGATACGGTCTCTGAAGGTGACCCTCTGGACGTAACGGTGAACGTCATCAATGGTGGGCCCAGTGTGATTGACAGCGCATTCGTTGAGTACACGATAACCGATCGCGACAATCGCTCGAGCCTCGCCGCGATAGACACCCTGCTGGACCTGGCGGCCGGCGCGCTCGTCGTATCGTCGGTAACCCTGGAAACGATCGGAAAAGTCGGAAACAACCGCGTGACGGTCTTGGTCAGGCAGAGCCGGGGGCCGGAGCCGGCGGCGTTCAACAACACGGCGATAGGCTCTTTCCGGGTTCGTGGCGACGATACGCCCCCTGCCTTCCTGCTCACTGTGGACGGCGCGACCTATCCGAACGACCCACGCTTGATCACCACGACCGACGACCCAACCCTGCCGTTCTTTTCGTCGAGACCCACGTTTCAAATCAGCGTTACCGACGACAACGAGTTCCTCGCTCTCTCGGATACGAGCGTCATCAACTTAACACTCGACAACGTGCGGATTGCCTACACGCGACAGGATGTCGAGTTCATTCCCGGAACCGGCAGCGACAATGAGGCGCGTCTGATATTCACGCCGGATTTCATCGGAGAGGACACCACCCACACACTCAAAGTCTGGGCGCAGGATGCATCAGGAAACAGCGAGCCGACAAAGGAAGAGCCGTACACGCTGTCGTTCCGCGTTCAGACCGCGGCGGAGGTCGAGAACCTGTATCCGTACCCGAACCCGATGCACAGTTTCACGACCTTTATGTTCAGGCTTCGGGGAGCAGACGCGTCGTTGGTCGATGACCTGCGAATTCGCGTTTATACGATAAGTGGCCGTCCCGTTCGCGAGTTCGACCTGTTGGATAATCCCGGCCTTCTTGAGGACGGCGGGCTCCGCATCGGATGGAACCGGGTCGTCTGGGACGGCCGGGATGAGGACGGCGACCTCCTCGCCACTGGGGTATACCTCTACAAGGTGTTTTTCCGTGCGGAAGGCCGTGACGTGTTAGTCAATAACGATTCCGGCGTCCAGAAAATCGCCATCATTCGATAGTAAACCCGAAGCGTACTCTCCTTGCAGAACGGGCCGATCAAAGCTGTCGTCAACGGAAGCGAAATTGAGCTGGATTTCCAGAACGAGATCCTGACGGCCGACGGCGCCCCCGTCGACGCGTCGATCGTACCCGTTGGAGGATCGACCTACTCCCTTCTTCTCAACGGAAGGAGCTACGAAGTCACCATTCAGACGAACGGGGACAGTACGCATGTGACCGAGTCAGGGCTTCGCTCTGAAGTCGTCATACTCGATCGCGCGAGTATTCTCCTGGCCACGCTGGCCGGCAAGTCGGCGTCGAAGCGACACGCGCTGGAAATCCGTGCGCCTATGCCGGGCCTGGTGCTGGCCGTTGAGGTGGAGGCCAACGCATCGGTCATCGTCGGTCAGGGAATCGTGGTGCTCGAAGCGATGAAAATGGAGAACGAGATTTTCTCGAGCGGTGCGGGGGCGGTCGAGAAGGTATATGTAGCCAAAGGTGACGCGGTCACGAAAGGCCAGCTCCTCGTGACACTCGTCGCCCCCTGAATCACGCCGGCCCGGCACTCGGACGGCCCTGGGGCCATTTCGCATTCTGACTTCCGACTTCTGATTTCTGATTGATTTCTGATTTCTGATTTCTCCGTTTCCCTAGTGGCCCCAGAAGAGGCGGGGTATGAGCATGAGCCCCACGCCTGCGGCCATAAGCAGCAGCTGCTGAAGTGACGCCCTATGCCCGGGGGAGCGTCTCAGCTCGGGTATCAGATCGGAGGCTGC
>DATKEJ010000340.1:0-4837 GCA_035512315.1 Rhodothermales bacterium
GCGACCATGTTCGTTATGGTGATGGAGTTCAACTGACGGTTGATGGCGCCGATCTGACCCTGGGCTTGCGCGGTAATCACGACTTCATCTCCCGTCATTCCCTCCCAGTCAAGCTCGATATCGACGTGGACGGTGCCTGTAGTCGGCACCTCGATCGGGATCTGCCGAGTCAAGTAGCCGATGTAGGTGACCCGAAGGGTGTGGCTGCCGGACGGCACTGCAGGCATGGTAAACGTGCCGTCGAGCGAAGTTGCCGTCCCCATGCTCGTCCCGACGATCAGTACGTGAGCTCCAGGAAGCTCCTCGCCCGTGGAGCTGTCCGTGACCTTTCCGGTAATCCGTCCGTTCGCGGCACCCAGCACCGTAGCGGACGAGCAGACGACCGCGAGAACGATCGATAAAAGCGCTTCCCGCGATCTGATGTTGTTGGCCATTCGAAGAAGCAAGATAGGGAGTGCGCCGTGACCCCTACATAGTAATTAATCAATTTGATTTACACAATATTGATTATGCTATAACAAACGCAATACACTTGTCCGTACTCCCCGGGGTCACTGTCTAAACCTGTGAACCGACCCGCGATGCTTTTCGGCACGAATCTGAAATACACGAAGGCCTACAACTACCGGATCGTGCTGGAGACGGTCCGAGTTCAGGGTCCAATCTCCCGCGCCGACGTAGCGCGGAGCACCGAACTGACGCCGCAGACTGTGTCGAACATCGCCCGGCGGCTCATCAAGGCCAATCTGATCATGGACACCGATCGTACGCGCGAAGGGCGCGGCGCACCGGCAACGAATCTGGAAATCAATCCCGACGGCGCGTTCTCGATTGGACTGGATTTCGACCAGGACCACCTGACCGGTGTGCTGATCGATTTGCAAGGGGTCGTCCGCGAACGGGTCGACTACAGTATCCGACTTCCGATGCCTGACGTCGCTATGGACCACATGGAGCAGGTCGTTCGCCACCTCATCACCCAACACTCGCTTCAGAGGAGAAATATCTGGGGCGTCGGAATCGGGCTGCCTGGTCCCCTGGAGATCGAGGAGGGAAACGTGGTTGCGATGAAGAGCAGCCCGAGCGCGCTCGGCGGGTGGGATCACGTGCCGGTGGCCGATTTGATGAGCCGGCGGCTGGACCTTCCTATCTACCTGGAGAACAACGCCACAGCTGCGGCGATCGGAGAGCGCTGGTATGGCGAAGGTCGCGAGTTCAAGACCTTCTTCTATCTCTTTTTCGGTCTTGGCCTTGGAGGCGGGCTGATCATAGACGGCCATCCGTATGAGGGGAACAGCGGCAACGCGGGCGAGATCGGCTATGTGCCTACAGCCTTTCCGAAGGATCATTTCGAGTCCTTCGAGTATCCCCATCTCGGCATCTACTTCAATCTTCCTCGCCTGTACAGGATGTTGGAAGAGGCGGGCATTCGCGTGAGCGACATCGAGGATCTGGTGCAGTTGCAAAGCGGCGGAAATCCGATCGTGGCCGAGTGGATCTCGACAGGGGGCAGGGTTCTGGCGTCGATCATTCCTGCCATCGGTTACCTGCTGGATCCCGAGGCGATCGTCTTCGGAGGGCGGCTTCCTGACCAGCTCATCGAAGCGTTGATGGCCCGTGTGCGTCAGGCGCTGCCGGAGGCTCCCGTTGCCGTGAAGTCGTTCGCGCCCAAGCTCAGGCGGGGACGCGCAGGGCGCGACGCAACCGCCCTGGGCGTCGCGACGCTGCCCATGTACGAGGCGTTCGCGCCGGCCCCAAACCTTCTGATAAAGAGCTCCGGAAACGGCGGGGAGCGGCCGTTCTCGTCGGCGGATCAACTCCTTCTGCGGGTGTAAACGGGACTTGGGGCAAGGTGCATGGTTCCAGGTTCCAGGTTCCAGGTTTCCGAGCGCGAGAGTACCGTTCCCGTCCGCAGGGTTCTTTAACGTTCTCGTTTAGGGTTTAGCGTTGTCAACCTGGATCCCGGATCAAGTCCGGGATCACGGTCTCCGAACTTCGAACCTCGAACTTCGGACTTCTGACTCGTGACGTTATCGAACCGTCTTATCCAACGGCCTGCCCAATTCTTCATACAGGGAGCGCCTCGCTGCCTTATCCGAATCCAGAACGCCTCGTGCGGCGGTCGCCACGCTCTGCGCATGCTCGCGCGGAACGACGACCACACCATCCCCATCGGCCACGATGACGTCGCCGGGTCACACCAATGCGCCTGCAATCACGACGGGCTGATTCACCGATTCCACCTCATTACGTCCGGGACGTATCCCTCTCCCCCGCTGCAGCGGGTCCATATAGAGCGGAATCTTCTGCTTGACGATCTCGTCGGTGTCGCGGACGCTTCCGGTCGTCACGATGCCCCGTGCACCTCGGGAATACCAGGCGAGTGAGTTATAGGAGCCCACCGAACCGGTATCTCCACTCCCGCCTGCATCGATCACCACCACGCTCCCCGGCCGCAGCAGCTCGACAAACGGCTCGGAGGACAACTCGTTGTACCACCTCCCGGCCCAGGCATTGAAACTGTCGGGCGGCATCGGATTGGGCACGATTTCGTTGTGAGGGACATAGCGAACGGTCACGGCGATCCCTGAAAACCAGTGACTGAAATCGTCAATGTCCTTCCAGAAACTCTGGATGCGCGTGTCCATTAGGCCGACGCCACGGAGGCCGGCCATGTCCATCCCGTCGACTACGTCGGCCACCCGAAGGCCGTCGTAAAGGGCGAGAATGGCCTCGTCGGTGAGGTCGAGGGAGTCGGTCTGAGCAAGACAGGCGGCATTCAAGACCCCGGTCGCGAGAAGGGCGAAGGAAGTGAGACGGAATAACATGCTGTTAATCTCTGATTTCTGATCTCTGATCTCTGATCTCTGATCTCTGATTTCTGATCTCTGATGTCAGTTTAAGCTATTACTCACGAACGCGATTTTCTTGCTGTCCGGCGACCACGACGGTACGTTGATCGTCCCCTGGCCGCCGTAGACATAAGCAATAACTCGCGGGCGAACTCCCTCGGGCCGATCCACCGGGAGAAGGCGCAGATAGACCTGCTTGTAAAACGGATGATGTCCCGAATCGACGTCCTTCTCGTAAGAGAGGAAGACGATCCACATCCCGTCCGGCGAGATGTGGGGGAACCAGTCGTTCAATTCGTCGAACGTAAGCTGTTCGGGATCGGAGCCGTCGGGCGCCATCCGCCAAAGTTTCATCCTTCCGCTTCTGGTGGAATTGAAGTAGATGTAGTTGCCGTCGGGAGAATACTCCGGGCCGTCGTCGAGTCCCAACGTTTCGGTCAGTTGAATCTCCTGTCCTCCTTCCACCGGGATCACATAGATATTGTAAACGCCGTCGCGCCCGCCCGTGTAGGTCATCATGGAGCCGTCGGGAGACCAGCCGTGGAGATACGACGGACCTACGTCGGTGACCTGAGCAGGCTCACCGCCCGATGCGGGAAGTCGATATATGAGAGACTGCCCCTCGTGCTCGGTCGAATGATGGCTGATCCCGATCTGGCTCCCGTCGAACGAGAGCACGTGGTCGTTGTTGTTCCGGTTCGCGAACCCGGTGTTGATCACCGCGGTTTCGCGCGTCTCCAGATCGAACCGATAGAGCAGCCCGGTGTCGTTGTAGATTAATGAAAGCCCGTCGGGGGTCCAGTTAGGCGCCTGGATGGGATGCGGCGACCGCATGACAACCTCCCTCCTCCCCGTCTCGATATCGAGAATTTCGAGGTTGCCGCCGATGTAGTCCTGATACGGAATGAAATCCTCGGCGGCCGGGACCGTGATCGACGCGTTCCGGAAAACCGCCGTCTCGCGGACGTCATTGTTGTGCGCACAGGCAAACAGGCCGACGTAGACCTGGTTTCCAAGCTCGAGGTCTGCAATATGGTCGGATGTAAGGACGTCTCCGGAGCGCGCAACGGATGCCGTGTAAACGCCGCCCCTTCTCGAGAGCTGGATCACGTCGGCGTTCCTGACGCGCGCCTGGACCTGCTCCGTATCGTCTCCGTCAGCGCGCCGGTACTGCATGGATACGAGGCCGTCGCCGTGGACCGCGATGTCGACGTAACGAGAACTGTCGTCCAGACTCGAGCGGACAATCCATCCGAATTTCCTGTGCGGGTCGACGCCCTCGCCTTCGAGGGCTCCCATCGCCGTGAGAATGAAGTCGCCCTCGACCCGATTCCACACCAAGTGAAACTGGTCGTTGTCGAACCACATGTTCGTTCCGGATGCCGTGATCCTGTACTCGCCGGTCGCCTCGTCGTACGACGCCGACCCGGCCGATCCGACGGCGCCGAGGTCGGTATGGTCGGCGAAGATGCCGAGTGGTCTTTGGGCGTGGGATTGATTAACGGCGAGGCTCGATACGCTTATGACGAGCAGGGTGACAGCGTGAGCAATCATGAGGAATCTATGCATTGGGGTCATCGGTACGTTTCGGTCAGATCCTCGCGCACTTTCTCGAGGAGGGTCTTCGTCCTGACCGCGCCCTCCATTTCAGACAACCGATCGCCCTCGTATTCGATACTGGCGTACCCTCGAAAACCGGCATCCAGGAGGATGCGCATCGCCTTATGAAAGTCGGTTTTCACCTCTGAGCCGTCAGCGTTGAACCCGTGGGCCTTGGCGCTGACTGAGTGGGTGTATGGAGCGAGATCCATCAATCCTTGATACCGGTCATATCGACGCTCCGGCTCCTGATTCCATCCGCCCATGAAGAAGTTGTCGAAGTCAGCAAGCGCCATCACGCGGGGGTGATTGATCTTCTGTATGAGCATGGCCAGCCATATCCCGGTATTCGACGAACCACCGTGATTCTCGATGAGCACGTTGAG
>DATKEJ010000341.1:0-3101 GCA_035512315.1 Rhodothermales bacterium
TGAGGGAAGGAGGAGGGAGGAAGGAGGAAGGAGGTTACCGGTAGTACCACACGCGCCGCCGCGCGTTCGTGATCCGGGCTGGGGAATCCGAGGCGACGTGCGCTCAAGACTCGAAGACTCGACGCAGGCAGAGCCGATACCCTGGAACCTCGAACGTCGAACCTGGAACATTCTCAGTCGAAGACAATCGTCCTTCCCCGAAACACGATGATCCGATCCTCCGCGTGAGCTTTCACGGCGGCAGCCAGCACGCGCGTTTCGAGGCTGCGCCCGATTCCGATCATGTCATCCGGACTGTACCCGTGATGCACGCGCTCCGTCTCCTGGGCGATGATCGGACCCATGTCGAGATCCTCCGTGGCGTAATGGCTTGTGGCGCCGACGATTTTCACGCCTCGCTCGTAGGCTTGGTGATATGGCTTAGCGCCCTTGAATGCAGGAAGGAATCCGTGATGGACGTTGATAACGGCGTCGGGATAGGCATCGAGGAGTACCGGCGTAAGGATCTGCATGTACCGGGCAAGGGCTACGAAATCGATCTCGTTTTCCAGGAACAGTGAAAGCGCCTTCGCATCGGCCTCCTCGCGATTCTCGCTGCTGCGCGGAACGTGGTGGTACGACACACCGAAGTGATCTGCGACGGGGGCCAGATCCGGGTGGTTGCTGATGATTACAGGGATGTCAAGATCGAGCTCGCCGTACTTGTGTCGCAGCAGGAGATCGTAGAGGCAGTGATCATACCTGGAGACCATGATGGCCATCCGCCTCCGGCGGTCTGCGTAGGTCAGCGACCATACGAAGTCGCCCTTCGCGGCCAGGTCATGCAGCCGTTCATCGAAGCTGGCGCGTGCACCCACGAGCGCCGACGCGTCGAATCTCACGTACATGAAAAACTGGTCGTCGAGGTCCTCTCGGTGCTGTTGCGCATCGAGGATGTTGCCTCCGGCTTCAAATATCAACTGGGCGACGGATGCAACGATGCCCGGCCTGTCGCGCGAATGGATCTTCAGTACGGCGTTCATTCGATGGATGCCTTCTTATGACGTTCGACGTTCGACGTTCGACCCCTCCGAGCTCGATCAAGTTGCTCCACATCTCAAGGTGAGTTCTCGCTCGTTCGGGGTAGGCTGTTCGACGTTTGACGTTCGACGTTTGACGTTCGACGTTTGACGTCTTCACATCGTAACGAACACCGATCTGCGGCTCTTTCCATCAGTTGTCCGCGTGCGATGGCCTTTGCCTGTGGTGTCTTCGACGAGCAGTACGTCGCCTCCAGTGAACTGCCTGATTTCGCCGTCGGAGACCTCGATCTCGATGTTGCCGTCGAGCATGATGATGTACTGGCGCCGCGGGGCATTGTGCCAGTCGTAGTCGTAATCCGGCGGATTCTCCCGGAAAACGATGCCGTTCACCCGTCTTTCTTCCGAGAGACTGCCAATTTCACCTGCATCCTCCAGGTCGATGTCGACTTCTTCGAAATGGGACTCACCGTCGGGTGAGCTGTAAAGTCGCGTGATTCTCATGATGTCGTCGAACGTCAAACGTCGAACGTCAAACGTCGAATGTCAAACGTCGAATGTCAAACGTCGAACTCCGCTTTCGTTCGCCACCAGACGTTCATGCTTTCCCATCCGTCGGGCATCCGGCGGTTGTTCACGAGCCGGCCGTCATAGGTGAACCCGGCACGAGCGAGCGCGGCGTTCATGCCGATCTCGTCGGCGAAGGCGAAGGTGCAGAAATCCGTTACCTTAAAGCGAGACGCGACGTGATCGACAAGCCGGTTGAGCAACGCGGTCATCAGCCGTCTTTTTCGGTGCTTCTCGACGGTCACGCAGTCTGCGATCTCGGCGGTCTTCCAACCGACGTCGATTTCGGCGCCGGCCATCGAGGCGATGTCGCCGTCTTCGGTTTCGAGGAGGCCGAAGGCGACCTGCTGTCGCGTAATCAGCTTCTTGAGGATGTCGGGGCCTCGATCAGCCGGATATTCGGAGAACGTTTCCTTCAGAAGCGCTGCGATCTTGTCGGCGTCATCGGGAGTCGAGAAGCGGAGCCCGAACTCGCCGGGCAGAAGGGGAGATTCCACGGGCTCCTTTGAAAGTGCCGCCTCGAGTACCTCTTCGTCGCGCTTTTGTTGCTCCGCCACCGATTCGGCACGTGCCTCGTCTGAGTACCGTGTCCAGAGAATTGCGTCACTCCCATCTCTGAAGAAACGGCCGATGCGGCCTTCCTTGTTGAAGCCGAGCTTCTTCCATTTCGACGCCGCCTCATCGGAGGCGTACGCCGTGAGCTTCGTGAACCCTTCGTTTTCGTCAAACCGGCGCCGGATGAGGTCGAGTGCCTCGGGCTCGGCAATATCGTCGGCCGTCACGGCGAACAACCTGATTCTCTCGTTTCGGGGATCCAGGGTGGTGAGATGGCCGTGCAGCGGCGGTGGAAACCGCTCGAATACTTTGGATTCGGGCGTGTGCCCGGCTATTGTCGGTCGTTTGCGCTTCTTGGTTTCGTTGGTCATGCGGACTCGTTGGTGAAACTGACTCTGTAAATGATCCAAAGAGTTTTAACGCATTTCAAGAGTCCGGGGTCCGAAGTCAGAAGTCGGAGGTGTGGGCAGGCCTTCGGCTGCACTCTGACTGAGTGGCGCCTTCTCCCGAATGTCACCTCCCCCGGCTTACGCGCTCCAGCACAGGCGCGTAACGAGCCCAGTGGAGACATCTGGGGAGCACTTCGGCGGCCCCCTCAAGAGGGGGACCGTGCGTTGTAGTCGGTCGGACCTCGGACCCCGGACCACGGACGCCGGACCTCACAGAGCGTGCAGCGCCTCGTTCACGCCGCACGGCGCGCCGCTCGCTCCCAACTCCCGCACCATCATGTCCCGCATCTTAAACTTCTGGACCTTCCCTGTGGCGGTCATCGGGAATCGATCGACGAAACGGATGTATCTCGGAATCTTGTGGTAGGCGATCTGACCGTTGCAGAATGCCCGGATTTCCTCTTCCGTTGCGCTCTCGCCGTGCACCAGGAGGATCCATGCGCAGAGCTCTTCGCCATACTTCGCATCGGGCACCCCGAACACTTCCACTGCTTCGATCTTCGGGTGACGG
>DATKEJ010000342.1:0-3529 GCA_035512315.1 Rhodothermales bacterium
CGAACCGCGCGTATCACCGACGAGCGGCCCCATTTCGTCGTCAAAGACGAAGACGGTAATTTGCTTTCCGAAGCCGACGTCGATGTCGAGAAGATGGACGGTACCACGCTATTCCAGGGGAAGACGTCCTCGAACGGTGAAATCAGGCTCCTCGGAGCCGACATCGGAGATCGCGTGCTTTACACCGCGAGCACCGGACCTGCCGAGTGGCACTACCTTGCTACGGTTCTTGACGGCGCAGGTAAGATCGGAATGGATCCGATCGACGTCGTGCTCAAGTCCGTTACCGGAGAGATCACGCTGATTCCCCACGCCGTCGTCGACGAGACCGGCTCGCTGACGTATCGGGTAGCATCGAGCCGCCCGTTCGGGGAAAACCCGAAACTCACCTTTGGGACTGGAGATGCGGAGGCGGAATTCGAGCTGCTCGATCTGGGCGGGCAGGCGTACGGGGCCACCTTCGACGCACCGTTTCAGTTCGTGGGAACTCCCCTGTTCGAGGGCCCGGACGATCTTGGCGAGCCGTTCTTCTTTCGACAGAGCATCGCGGTGTTCGACGTTCAGCCGGAGGCCGTCCTGCGGGTCGAAGGCCGTGGCGTCGAGATTCTCCTGGACGACGCCGATCACGGCGCATCTCGCATCACCGTCCTGAGCTCGCCGTTTCCGTCGCCTGCCGGCGGGCTCACGGCGAACCTCCACAGAGTGAGTGACCTCGTTTCGGTGCAGAGCTCACCGGAGGGGGCGGGATTTACAGGACATCTTCGCATGAACTATTTTGCCGGACCGCTGCTGGCGGCGAGCGACGCCGCGGTGGGCATCTATCGATGGAGCGGCGAGGAATGGGAGAAGCTCGAGACGAGATCGATGCGTGACTCCACCCTCCAGCTCGTTTCGACGAACGTTTCAGGGCCAGGTCACTTCGCCGTCTTTTTGGACTTCGAGCAGACGACCAGGACGGCGGTTGAGGAGGAGGAGGATGGGGATCGTCGCGGTTCGAGATTCACAGTCGCTCAGAACTTTCCGAATCCCTTTTCGAGCTCGACCTGGATACCCGTTACCCTCGACGTTTCCTCGAGCGTGAAGGTGACGGTCTACAACCTGATCGGACAGCGTGTCGCGAGCCTGCCTGAATCGACTCTGGAGGAAGGTGAACACGCCATACGCCTCGACGCTTCCCGGCTTCCGGCGGGCACATACATTTACCGGGTCGAAAGCCACGGTACGGCGCGGAACGGGATCATGCTGGTCGTGCGCTAAATTCGGGTACATGGCGAAGGAGATCGAGCGCGCGGAGGTCGACGGCGGTTCGGTTGAGCGGCATGCGCTCGTGGAGAGTACCAACAGGAGCGTCAGGCTCACGAGCCTCGTCGAAGGGACGTGCGACCTGGGTTCGAGCGGCGAATTTGGCATTGTTGTGAATCCGACGAAAGAGGCGCTCAGCCGCCCTCCCCAAGCTGCTTCAGCATGTCACGCGCGTTTTCATTCTCCGGATCGAGCTCCAGTGATTTCACGAAGTACTCCTTCGCCCGGGTCGTGTCGCCCGCCTTCATATGCGCCTCGCCCAGGCTGTCCCACACATTGGCCGACGCCGGAAAGATGTCCGCGTTCAGCTTCAGGACGGCGATCGCCCCATCCGTGTCGCCCGCTTCGAGAAGCTCATATCCCAGTTCGTTCAGCGACCGTTCCCCGAAATCGTAGGCACCTCGCTCGAGAAATCGGCTCTTCAGATCCGCGTATGTCACGAGGACCGCCTCGACCCCGTCCTCCCGGTAGACCTCTCCCAGCTCCTCGACGAGCGTCATCGGCCGGGGGCGGCCCCGATGGCACGTATGGCACCACATGTTGACGCGCTGATCGCCGCTGGGCTCGATCTTTTTGAGGTGATCGTTGACCGACCCGAGCATCCGCAGCATCTCACGGGCGCGCTCTTTGTTCGCGTTTTCGTCGGACGCGAAATCGTACGTGCTCAGGGGCTTTCCCTCCTCCCCCACGTGACAGTAGGAGCACCGGACGCCCAGCGACCGCGTGAAGCCTCGCATGACGGCGCTGAGACGGTCGGCCGGGAAGTCCTTCGGCAGAACCTCGAGGTTCTCCGACGAGTCCGGCCACGTCCATCGGTCCTGGGCCTCCGCCGGGAGGGCTGTCGCCACCATGACGACGAGCAGGAGCTTCATTCGTGCCATAGGTTCCGCATCCGTTGTTGAGAAGACGATCGGAATCTACGTACTACGACGCGGCCATCGGAGAAATGGACAGGTCGTTAATTCTGCCCCCATCCCATCGTCCAGTTGCGCAGGCGGAGGATCCGGCGTGCGAACCGATTTCGCCGGATTGCGCCTCTCGTCCCCATGCAGGGGCATGGGCGACCTGTTGGAAGGGAAGTCGAAAGCTCGAATGGCATACGGGCCACGAATATGTGCCTATTGTGGCTTCTCAGCCGTGGTCGTTGCAGGTTGATAGCTTTTCTGATATCATCTTCGAATGGAACTGCTGTCTGATCCCGGAGGTCTTCTGCGAAGCGCGCGCCTGCGGGCAGGGCTGAGCCAGCGGCAGCTTGCACGCCGCGCCGAGACGTCTCAGTCACTGATATCCCAAATCGAGCAGGGACTGACGAGCCCGACGATGGCAACGTGGATACGGCTCCTGAACGCTGCCGGCTTTGAGCCCCATCTCGAGATCCGACCGTCCGTGACGCGGAAGAGTCACATGCTCGAAGACGTTGCGCGCATCCTGAGCCTCACGCCCGAGCAGCGCCTCCTGGAAGTCGCGAATCTGAGCCGATTCGTGGCCGGCGCGCGCCATGTCTAGACCTGCCCCGCTCGACCCGGAGCGCCTCGTAACCGTCCTCGCCTCGTACGACGTCCAATACGTCCTCATAGGTGCGCTGGCCGCCCGGCTTCAGGGCTTTCCGCGTGTGACAGCCGACGCCGACATCACGCCAGAGCGAACCAGAGATAATCTACAGAAGCTCGCAGCCGCGCTTCGGGAGCTCAAAGCTCGTGTTTTCACGGAAGGGGTTCCAGAGGGCCTTCCGTTCGATTGCAGCGCTGAGATGCTTGAACGAGCAGATATGTGGAACCTCATTACGTCAGCGGGACGGATCGACGTGGCTTTTATGCCATCCGGTACGGCGGGCTTCGAGGATCTCGTCAAGAACGCCGTCAATTTCGAGGTATTCGGCGTGCCAATTCTCGTCGCGAGCCTGGAAGACATTATTAGATCGAAGCAGGCCGCCGATCGCGTGCAGGATCGGCAGGACGTGATGATCATGCGCGAGATGCTTCAGAGGAGAGGCAGATAAGTCCTTCGGCAGAACCTCGAGGTTCTCCGACGAGTCCGGCCACGTCCATCGGTCCTGGGCTCCGCGGGGAGGGCTGTCGCCATCATGACGGCAAGCAGGAGCTTCATCCGTGCCATAGGTTCCGCATCCGTTGTTGAAGAGACGATAGGAATCTACGTATTACGACGCGGCCATCGGAAAGACCTCCTTCACCATTGCGGGCTCATTCGTACCGGAGGCTCTCGATCG
>DATKEJ010000343.1:0-3776 GCA_035512315.1 Rhodothermales bacterium
TTATCAGCCTTACTCAGGCGATTATTCAACTCCTCGAGATAGATGTAATACTTTAACTCGATGATTATTGAACCTTATGGCGTAATTGTTATGGCCATTCCGGTCGAGCATTTTCAGATTCCTTTCTCGATGGTCGAGCCAAACATACCTCGGCAATTGTCTCGTGGAGCCAATAATAGGCCACGACGTTAAAGCAGCTTTGATGGTGCGGCGTCAGTGCGATCGTCTATTCAATATGGAACCGAGGACACATAAACAGAACGGGCTCGTAGAAACCCGTCTCCCGATTGAGGGGATGGAGTGCGCTGCCTGCGCTATCCGGCTGGAGCGACAGTTTCGACGCTCCGATGGGGTGACTGATGCCTCCGTGAACTTTGCGACGAATGAGGCAACCGTCACATACGATCCGCGCTCGAACACGATCGATTCGCTTCGCGAGATCGTAGATCGCACTGGATTCAAGGTCGGGGCATTCGATTCGGATGCTTCTGCGGCTCCGGCCGCATCGGATAGAGTGGCCCAGACTGCCCTGAGTAGATTCCTCCTTGCCGCCGCTTTGAGTGCTCCCGTGCTGATCCTCTCGATGGCGCCTGCCCTGTCGTCGGTTCCCTATCGCTCCTGGATACTTCTCGTTCTCACCACACCCGTGGTGTTCTTCGCCGGCAGACCGATTTTCGCTGACGCCCTGAATGCACTCAAACGGGGATCAGCCAACATGAACACCCTGATTGCGCTCGGAGTCGGTTCGTCATACGCGTACAGTCTCGCCGTTACGATCGCCCCGGCAGGGCTATCGGACTCGGGCCTCGACGTTCACGTCTATTTCGAGGCGGCAGCAGTGATCATCACGCTGGTGCTGCTCGGGCGCCTGCTGGAGGCACGCGCAAAGTCAGGAACGCAGGAAGCCATCCGGAAGCTCGTCAATCTCCGGCCTGATTCGACTTTTCGATTCGAGGGTGAGGAGATCGTGGAGGTCCCGCTGCTGTCGATTCGGGTTGGAGACCGCGTTCTCGTTAAGCCGGGCAGCCGCGTGCCCGTTGACGGGGTCGTTCTGTCCGGAAGTTCGGACGTCGACGAGAGCATGCTGACTGGGGAGCCTTTCCCCGTCACCAAGAGGCCGGATGCTGAGGTCGTTGGAGGCACCATGAACGGCGTCGGCGCCCTTACCGTACGCGTGGCAAGGATCGGAGCCGACACCGTGTTGAGCCGGATTGTGGAGATCGTTCGAGAGGCCCAGGGAAGGAAACCTCCGATTCAGCGCCTCGCAGATCGCGTCGCGGCCATCTTCGTTCCAATCGTCCTCGGTGTTGCGGCGGCAGCGTTCGCAGTCTGGATGATGATTGGCCCCGAGCCGGCCCATACTTTCGCCATTGTGGTCTTCGTATCGGTGCTGATCATCGCGTGCCCGTGCGCCTTGGGCCTCGCGACACCTACTGCGATAGTCGTCGGCATTGGAAGCGCAGCCACCAAGGGGGTACTGATTCGCGGAGGAGACGTGCTTGAGCGGCTACAGGATGTCGACACCGTCGTCGTCGACAAGACCGGAACGCTTACCGAAGGTGCGCCTCAGTTTGTGGATTTGAGAGCTCAGAACGGATTTGACCGGAGCGTCGTTCTCCGACTCGCCGCTTCGCTCGAACAGCACTCCGAGCATCCCATCGGTCGTTCGATCGTCGATGCAGCACGCGAGAATGATCTCAGCCTCATGCAGGCGTCCGAAGTCGAGGCCTCGGTCGGAGGCGGGATTAGAGGCAAGGTCGACGATCGATACGTGACGATCGGCACGGCGACATTCCTGGAGTCGCAGAATCTGAAGGTAAGCGTGATCGATTCCGGCGGCGGATTGGGGCGTGCCTTGGTGTACGTCGCAATCGACGACAGCATAGCCGGCATCGTCGATCTCAACGACCGAATCCGCGTGACGAGCAAAGACGCCGTCGTCGAACTCAAGAAACTAGGCCTCCGAGTGGTCATGGCATCCGGCGACCAGCTCGTCGCAGCGGAAGCAGTCGCCCGAGAACTTGGGATCGACGAGGTGTTTGCCGAGACGAGTCCTGAGGGAAAGGCACGACTCGTGGAGCGTTTGAGGAAGGAAGGTGCGAAGGTTGCAGTGGTAGGCGACGGCATCAACGACGCCCCGGCTCTGGCGGCGGCGGATGTTGGAATAGCGATAGGAACCGGGACGGACGTGGCGATCGAGACGGCCGACGTCACGCTCGTTCGCGATGATCTGCGCTCGGTGAGCGACGCGATACGCGCCTCAAGACTCACCATGAAAGTGATCAAGCAGAATCTCTTCTTCGCGTTCGCCTACAACGTGGTCGGTATCCCCGTGGCGGCAGGTGCGCTTTATCCGGTCATGGGCCTCCTGCTCAACCCCATGATCGCATCCGCGGCGATGGCGCTATCGAGTGTCTCGGTCGTTACGAACAGTTTGCGATTGAAGTCGAGAATCGGACGATGACTACAGCGAATTTTCACTCTCTGCGTCGAAGTAGTGGAGCTTGGACGTGTCGAACCACAGCGGAACATCGGTACCGACCTCCGGCAGATCCTGAGGCGCCACGCGCGCGACTAGGTTCGCGGAGCCTGACGTTGCGTAGAAGACGATCTCGTTTCCCATCGGCTCTACCACGTCGAGTGTGGCCGACCCTACCTCGCTAATTCGGGCCGTACCGTTACCGGACGTATAAATGTCCTCCGGGCGCACTCCGAGGACGACTTTCTTGTCGACGAACGACGAGAGTCTACCTGCCGCCGCGTCGTCGATCCGAAACTCAACCGTTCCATCCGTACCCAGGAACCGGAGGCCGTCGGTGCGAGAGACTCGGCCTTCGACGAAGTTCATTGCGGGACTCCCAATGAAGCTGGCGACGAACCGATTGGTGGGCCTGTCATACAGGTTCAGCGGCGTGTCGATCTGCTGAATGTGGCCGTCCTTCAGGACCACAATCCGATCTCCCATCGTCATGGCTTCCACCTGATCGTGGGTCACGTAGATCATTGTTGCCTCGAGCTTGTTGTGGAGCTTCGAGATCTCAGTACGCATCTGCACGCGAAGCTTTGCGTCGAGGTTTGACAGCGGCTCATCAAAGAGGAACACCTGCGGTTTCCGGACGATGGCCCTGCCGACGGCGACACGCTGGCGCTGGCCGCCGGAAAGCTGCTTCGGCTTGCGTTCCAGAATTTCAGTGATTCCAAGCGTTTCGGCGGCGCTCTCCACGCGCGAGGCGATCTCTTTCTTCGGGAACTTCCTGAGCTTCAGGCCGAATGCCATGTTGTCGAACACGGTCATGTGCGGATAGAGCGCGTAGTTCTGGAACACCATGGCGATATCCCGGTCCTTTGGCGGGACGTCGTTGACCACTCGCTCGCCAATCGTAAGCGTGCCCGAGGTAATGTCCTCCAGGCCTGCAACCATGCGAAGGGTCGTGCTCTTTCCGCACCCGGACGGGCCTACGAGCACCACAAACTCCCCGTCTTCCACCTCAAACGAGGCGCCGTGAACAGCTACAAACCCGTTGTCGTAGATCTTTTGAACGTTGTCAAGCAGTACGCGTGCCATGGATGAGCCGAGCTCAGATCTGATTGGGAGGAATCGTCGAAGATAAGCCACCGCTCGTCGACGTTACCATTGGCCGGAATGCCGCACGATTGTCATCCCGGACTCGATCCGGGATCCAGAAACCACAAAGCCTGGATTCCGGCTTTCGCCGGAATAACGGAAGCCGTTCATCGTTATCTGCAAAATGCATAGCTTCCAACCGATGCATCCG
>DATKEJ010000344.1:0-7602 GCA_035512315.1 Rhodothermales bacterium
GATACCGACGTCCTGATTGAGTACTTGAGAGGGAAAGAACGCGCCGCCGAGTTTCTCGAGGGGATCGAAGGTGAGCTCATGATTTCCGTCATAACTGTAGCGGAGCTCTTTTCCGGAGTACGCGGAACGGACGAGATGGAGGCATTGGATCAATTCTTGCCGGCCTTCCTGGTGATCCCCGTTGACGAGCACTTGGCCAGGCGCGGAGGGCTCATTCGCCAAGAATACCACCCAAGCCACGGCGTGGGACTGGCAGATGCCTTGATCGCGGCGACCGCCCTGGATCAGCAGGCTCGGCTCGTCACCTTCAATCGGCGTCACTATCCGATGCTTTCGGATGTCGTCCAGCCGTACCGCAGGTGATGAGGATCGCTGAAGTCCATTCCCTTTGTGCCTTTCCTCTCCGTGCCTTTGTGCCTCTGTGAGAGAAAACCAAGCACACGGCCCGTTTCGGAGAGGTTGACCCCACCGAAACCCCGCTCTCGCACTTCGAACCCCTCGGAAGCCATGGGGAACCTGGAACCTGGAACCCGGAACTTGGAACGTCTAATTCGATCGCGAAAACGTAAACTGATGCGTGTGCCCACCGGAGTCCGACGAAGTAACCGTCACCGAACCTCCGTTCTCTATCGTGTCCAATTGAGCTTCCGAAAGCACCACGCTGTGGGTGTGACCTCCGGACGAGCTCGAGTTGTACGTTCGAGCCGAGGAGGACGCCAAATCTGACTCCGGAAATTCTACTCGATGCGAATGTCCTGCATCAACCGTCGAAATGGCGACGATGGTCGTCCCGTTCCCGTTCCCGTTCCCATCGCCTCCTGAATCTGAGTCGCAGCCAATCACATAGACGGCTCCCGCAACCACCGGAAAGGCTTGCCCGGCTTTGATAATGAATGTGCGTCGGTCCATTTGATGTCAAGGGTTTGTGGTGGGTACTCTGACACTTCTGTTTCTAATGCCCTCGGAGAACACCGGTTACGTAGGGCACGTCGTTTGGCCCTGGATTGGCTTCGCGTCTTTGCGGCTTTGCGCGAGCTATTCCACCCACCGTCATGACCATCACCCGTGCGTACGGCCGTCGGCCATGCCTCCGCTGTCGGCATGGCCCTACGGGCTCGGCAGCACCAGCTTATGCGCCGCCGGTAGAAACTTCGCCATGTAGCGGCTGAACTCGGCGTAGTACTGATCCCAGTCCGCCCCTTCGTACTCGTGCGGATTCTGCTGGATGTTGTTGCTCAGAAGCTGCGCGCACACGGCATCCGCGACGATCTCGGCCATCAGTACTCTGAAGTGCTGCGATTCCTGGCCCGGGAAATTGTCCTGCTTGCTTCCCAGATAACGCCGGAGGGACGCATGCCTCGCCGCGATCTCCAACTCGTTGCTCCGCCACCGGTAGCGCCGGCTGCCGAGGTCGATGTCCTCCAGCTTGATCCGGATGCCCGCTCCGACCGGCGCGCCCGGGACAACCTCGCATCGCGCTTCCTCCCCGTCGAGCCGCGCGACCAGGTTGGCCTTGCCGGCATCCTCGACGTTGAGTCGCACGGTCAGGTCGCAGCCCGCAATCCCGAGGTGCTCACGCGCCTTGAGCCGCCTCTCCCCGAGCACTTCCACGTTGGGATTGTCGCTCACGACATCGAGTGTACCAGACGACTCCGCCATCGATGCTGGCGCCAGAAGACGGATCCGCTTTCTCCGCATACCCGATCGTATGCTGTAGCGCTTTCGGCTGAACTGCAGCGCCTTGACGTGACGGAAACGGGCCTCCTCCGTGGCCAGAACTTCCAGCGTCGATTCGGCCGTGATGGGGCCCACACGGACGCGTATCCCGGTCGCCGGTGTCGGCTCGAGCGCCTTGACCAGCCAAGTGGCTCGCAGCACGCCGTCCTGAACCGAATGCGGATCGAGCGGCACGAATTTCCTGTCGGTCGTGATCTCCGACGTCAGGCAGTCGATTTGCACCGTCGCTCCTTCCTCGATTTCGGGAAAAGCGTCTTGGAGCACCGACAGGCTGTACCGTTGCGAATGGCCGGCAACAACCTGTGCGAACGGCGGGCTCAACTGGAATCCACGCTCACGGAACTTACTCCCCGTGATCCGCGCATCGGGGTCGCGCGACGGCTCCTCCTCTTCCTCCTCCTCACTGAACTCCTCCATGAAGCGACCGGCCGCCTTTTCGAGCGCGTCCAGCCGCTTCCGGGTTTCCGCGCTCTCGATCGTGGCGCGCTCGCTCTCCCTTCGCTTCCGTTCCTCTTCGACGAGCGGGCGCAGGCGTTTGAGCGCCTCCGCGTACAGCGCGTCGACGAAAGGATGCCCCCGCGTCAAGCCCGATTTCCGGGACGGATCCAGGATGGGCAGCGGATTGTCGCGTTTCGGATCAAGGCCCTGCTCGAACCGGTCGTCGAATTCGTTCCACAGATCGTCGATGTAGGGGCAGACGAGCCGCCCGTGGAACCACTGTGCGTGTGGGTCGGACTCGAGTCCCGGATCGAACAGTGTCGCCTCGTGGATCGCATGCCGTGACTTGACGACGATCCCACCGCGACGAAAACGCTCCTTTTCTCGCTCGAACGGCCTGCGTGACCGGAAGATCTTCAGCTTCGCATCCGCATCGGGGAATCCCGGGATCTGGAGCCGCGTGCTGACCCGCTCGACACTGTCGTAATGCGGGCCGGAGATAACATCCTCCCGTTCTTTGTTCAGGTCGCGGATGATGACCTCGCGCCGCGAATCGCGCACCACGTCACGCAACGGAACGAGGTCGCTCACAAGCTGAACGAAGTTGTCGTGGCGCGGGATCTGATGGTTCGAGTGAACTTCGATCGTGACCAGGGTGCCCGTGCCTCGGTGGATCCCCGTGTTGCGCCGGGCCGCGACGGTCGAATCCGTCGATTCGTACCGGATGAACTCGAACATCGGCGAGATCTCCCCGCGGTGATAGCGTCGATCTTCGGTAATCGATTCGAACGATACCCGGCCGAGGGCGGCGACGTCCTTCGCCCCGCGCGAGTTGGTACCCCGAACGGCGAGTCCGGTCTCCATCCCGCTCACGCGGCCGCCCAGGCGGGAAAGCCTCTGCTCCATCATCTCGGCCGTCATCCCGGCGGCAAAATCCCGGACCTTAAGGAGGCTGGGGCTCCCGCGCCGGCGCTCGACCTCGATCTCGATCCTTCCGGTCGCATCCAGGCGCTGATACGCGTCGTCGGCGTTCGTGACGAGCTCGACGATCGCGTCGAAAACGTCGCGGATCGCGAGTTTCGCGTTCTGGACGATCGTCCGGCGATCGGCCTCGATGGTTTTAGAAAGTCTGACGTCCGGCTTGGGCACAGATTTTCGGTAGGGGCGAATGACGACAAGATCGCCCGCTGGGCTTACTCAATCACGGAGGACAATTTCGGCGCGAAAGGGGTTGGGGGCAAGGGGGAGACTCGTGCAGGGTGCATGGTGCATGGTGCATGGTGCAGGGTGCGGGGTGCTACGTCATCCCGGACTCGATCCGGGATCCAGATCCTTAGCGTTGCTGTGCCGAGTTCCTCAGGGTCCATTCCGGGTTCTCTGCGTGAGAAAACCTTCTTCCTTGGCGTCTTGGCGGCTCGGGGCGTCTCTTATTCCTTGGCGTCTTGGCGGCTTTGCGCGAGATATTTCAGCCACCTCCTTCGCCATCACCCACGCGTACGGCCAACGGCCATGCCTCCGCTGTCGGCGGTGATTTGGGCTCTGGCCTTCCCCTACCCCTCGTCGCTCGATTGTGTGCGACCCAAACGAGAGCACGTACTCGCTCGCTCGGGGCAGGCTCCACGGATTCCTGACCCTTTGTGCCTTTCCTCTCCGTAACTTTGTGCCTTTGTGAGAGAAAACCCTCACAACGCCTCAATAATCCCGTTCAACGTCGCGCTCGGCCGCATCTCCGCCCCGCACTTCGCTTCATCCGGCCGGTAGTACCCCCCGATATCCGCCGGCGCACCCTGGGCCGCTAGCAATTCGGACAGGATCGTGGTTTCAGCCCGCTCGAGGGCCAGCGCCACGGGAGCGAAACGAACGCGCAGTCCCTCGTCCTCGTCCTGATCGGCCAGCGCCTGCGCCCAGGCCAGTGTCAGGTAGAAGGTCGAGCCCCGGTTGTCGATCTCGTTGACCTTACGTGATGGATATCGCCCGTCCTCGAGATATCGCCCAATTGCCCGGTCGAGTGTCTTCGCGAGTACCGCAGCCTTCGCGTTACCCGTCTTTTCTGCTATGAGCTCCAGCGATGGAACCAGCGCGCTGTACTCGCCGAGCGAATCCCAACGGAGGTGACCCTCGGACAGGAACTGCTGGACGTGCTTCGGCGCCGATCCGCCGGCCCCGGTCTCAAACAGGCCCCCACCGTTTAACAGCGGCACGATGGAAAGCATGCGCGCGCTCGTGCCAAGCTCCAAAATCGGAAACAAGTCGGTCAGGTAATCCCTCAGCACGTTGCCGGTCACCGAGATGGTGTCCTGTCCCTTTCGGATCCGCTCGAGCGAAAACCACATCGCCTCCACCGGCGACATGATTCTGATGTCGAGCCCGTCGGTGTCGTGGTCGGGAAGATAGGTTTCGACCTTCCGGATGATCTCCGCGTCATGGCCGCGGTTAGCATCCAGCCAGAATACGGCCGGCACGCCCGTCGCTCGCGCACGGCTCACGGCCAGTCGGACCCAGTCGCGGATGGCCTCGTCCTTCGTCTGGCACATCCGGAAGATGTCTCCGGTATCGACACGTTGCTCGAGGAGCGTCTCGCCTCCCTCATCCACGACGCGGATCGTCCCCGGCGCCGGCGCCATGAACGTCTTGTCGTGGGATCCGTATTCTTCCGCCTTTTTCGCCATCAGGCCGACGTTCGCGACCGATCCCATCGTGGTGGGATCGAACTGGCCGTGCTCCTGGCAATCCTCGACGACGACCTGATATATCTGCGCGTAGCAGCGATCGGGCACCATGGCCACGGTGTCGCGCAGTTCGTCGTTTTTGTCCCACATCTTGCCGCCGTCGCGGATGACCACCGGCATGGAAGCATCCACGATGACGTCGTTCGGGACGTGCAGGTTGGTCTTCCCTTTGCGCGAATCGACCATCGCCAGATCCGGTCCCGTTTCGTAGCAGGCGGCGACGTCGGCCTCGATCTCCGCCCGCTTCGGCTGCGGCAGGCGATCGAGCTTTTCGAGGACGTCCGCGAGGCCGTTGTTGACGTTGGCGCCGATCTCGTCGAGGGCATCGGCGTGCTTCGCGAGGGCATCCTCGA
Organism: Rhodothermales bacterium; assembly: GCA_035512315.1. Classification (GTDB taxonomy): domain Bacteria; phylum Bacteroidota; class Rhodothermia; order Rhodothermales; family DATKEJ01; genus DATKEJ01. The sequence continues at coordinate 5,258 of DATKEJ010000344.1, forward strand.
AGTAAACCGACACGCAGTGCCCGAACATGACCGGGTCGGAAACCTTCATCATGGTGGCCTTCAAATGCAGAGAGAGGAGGGCCTCCTTCTGTTTCGCCTCAGCAATCGTCCGGCGGTAGAAGGCACGCAGCGCGGCGACGTGCATGACAGCAGAGTCGATGACCTCGCCCTCCAGGATCGGGAACTCCTTCTTCAAGACCTTGACCGATCCGTCGCTGCCGGCAAACTCGATGCGGACATCGGTTGCGCGGTCGAGAGTGACGGATGCCTCGCTGCCGTAGAAATCGTCATCCTGCATGTGCGCTACGCGCGTGATCGAGCCATCGCCGGGCCAGTCTTTCATCATCCGGTGCGGGTGCTTCTGCGCGAATTCCTTCACGGCGCGCGACGGGCGGCGATCCGAATTGCCCTCGCGCAGGACCGGATTCACGGCGGATCCCAACACGACCGAGAACCGGGCCTGCAGCGCGCGCTCCTCGTCGTTCGACGGCTCTTCGGGATAGGAAGGGATGTCGTATCCCTTCTCCTGGAGCTCCTTGATTGCGTCCTGGAGCTGCGGGATCGACGCGCTGATGTTGGGCAGCTTGATGATGTTGGCCTGCGGCGTCTTGGCGAGGTTACCGAGCCGCGTCAGCTCGTCCGGGACCCTCTGATCGTCCCGCAATCGCTCGGGGAAATTGGCGAGGATGCGCCCCGCCAGGGATATATCGGCGGTCTCGACCTCGACCCCTGTACCCCGCGCGAACGCCTCGAGGATGGGCAGGAAGGCGTAGGTCGCGAGAGCGGGTGCTTCGTCGACGATGGTCCAGGTGATTTTGGCTGGAGAGTCGGATGTATTCGGCATCGGTAGTCTGTATTGCTTCTTCGGTCACTAGCAGACTGAAAAGCAATGCCTGCGAGCGGAGAGAAAACTACGGAGGCTACCGGTGGGGCTTGGGTAAGGTTGCGTCAAATCTTCGGGTTCGGAGTCCGGGGTCCAGAGTCCGGCGACGAGGCGTTTATGGTTCCTGGGGCCTGCCCCGAACGAGCGACGGCTGTTTGACTCGATCAGTCGTCCGCTCCTGGGGGTCAACTCTGGCAAAGCTGAGCGATCGCTTACGTACCTTTCCATCTGATCCTCGAAACATCTTCCGTCTCCTGCAATGACACTTCGACATCTGATCCTCAGTCTTTCGCTTTTAGTTGCCGGCTGCGTCGACCCACAGCCGCCCGCCGTGACCGAACCGCAGCCCGGATCCTTCGCCTACGACCTCGCCTTCCTCGAACAACATACAGACGTGCTCGTCCTGAGCGACTCGACCGGCTCTGCGCAGGTTGCCGTCGTACCCTCCATGCAGGGCCGCGTCATGACCAGCACGGTTGCAGGCCCGCAGGGACTCAGCCTCGGATGGATCAATTACGATCTCGTCGCGTCGGGCGATACGCTGCTCCATATAAATCCCTACGGCGGTGAAGATCGCTTCTGGTTAGGCCCGGAAGGCGGCCAGTTCTCGATCTTTTTCAAAGCCGGCGACCCGTTCGATCTGGACCACTGGTTCACTCCGGCCGGTCTCGACACGGAGCCGTTCGAGTTCGTCTCATCGGGTTCGCACGAGGCGACCTTTCAGAAGTCGCTCGACCTGGAGAACTATTCGGGAACACGCTTCAATGTCGACGTGGTCCGAACAATAACCGTGTTGGATACGCAGGACGCAGCATCCATCCTCGGCGTAGCAATCGATCCATCGGTTCAGATGGTGGCGTTTGCGTCCGAGAACACGATCCGGAACGCAGGAGAGGAAGCATGGAAGCCCGAATCCGGCCTCCTTTCGGTGTGGATTCTGGGCATGTTCAATCCCTCGCCGGCCACGACGGTGGCCATTCCGTTCGAGACGGATTCGGGTGCAGAACGCGGCGATGAGTCTGCAGCCGTCGTGAATGATGCCTACTTCGGAGAAGTCCCTGACGATCGACTGGTCATCGCGGACAGCGTCCTCTTCTTTAAGGGCGACGGCGAGTACCGCAGCAAGATCGGACTCACAGCCGATCGCGCGACCGACGTTCTCGGCAGCTACGACGCTGCAAACAACGTCCTCACGATCGCCCAGTACAACAAGTCGCCCGACGCCACGCGTTATGTAAACTCCATGTGGGAGGTACAGGATGCTCCGTACGCCGGTGACGTCATCAACAGTTACAACGACGGCCCCCTGGCTCCCGGTGAAAAGGGACTGGGACCCTTCTACGAGCTCGAGACATCCTCACCTGCCGCCGCGCTCGCGCCGGGCGAGGAGTTGACGCACGTCCACCGGACATTCCATTTCCAAGGCCCGGAGGGCGCACTCGACTCTATCGCCCGCCACACA
>DATKEJ010000345.1:0-8174 GCA_035512315.1 Rhodothermales bacterium
AACAGCCCCGCCCTCTTCCACAACCGGTGACGCGGCCGCCGCCCCTTCTCTTGCCGCTCTCCTCGCCTTCTCCGCATCGATCTGCGCCTTGGCCACCTCCGCCTTCACGACGACGCTGTCGTTCATGATTGCCGGCGAGGGCTCCCTATCGAGCGAGAGGTACAGCCCCTGATACTGTTCCTCCCCCTCGTGATAGAAATCTGCATACCCGAAGACCGGCTCGGCTTCCTGTAGAAGGTCCTTGCGTTTGAACGCGTCACGAATACCGGTGAGGAGTACCTCGTCGTTCTTCAGGCGCGGTAGATAGATGTACTGCGCGAAATCGTCCGCGAGCTGGCGTGTGCTGACATGCTCGCCGCGCCAGAGCGGGATGCGATCGAGCTCCAGCTTCAGCCGCCCGGCCCCCAGCACCGTCATCAGCGTCTCGTCGTTCACCATCTTCTTCACGACTCGCGCAGCGAGAGATTCACCACCTCCCAGCCTTGCTTCCTTCAGCTCGATCGGACCGGTCTTGTCCGGCTGTTCCGGTGCAATCAGCCAGATGTAGGTCTCCGGAATCCGCGCCTTCACCGCATCCTCGGCCTGCCCGAGCTTCGTCTCGACCTGCTTCGACTGGAAGTGATCGAGATTCAGCTCCTTCCGCTCAGCGTCGATCGATTTCCACGCCAGCCACTGACGTACGGCAGAATTCAGATCCTCGAGACGCTTGTGATCAGCCGCGACGAACATCAGCGTGTTTCGGTATGTCCGGGGTGAGTTGCCGCGCTGGTCGAGCACTGCCTGCGCGAGTTGCATCGCCTTCGAGTCATCGTTCTTCGTGATGTGTGGCGCTTCGGGACCGATGATGACGAGCCGTGCTCCGCGCTCGTCCGGAACGTCGGCGCTCTCCTCCGGCCGCTCCACGATGTGAATCCCTTCCAGCTCGCCCCTTCGCCGCCTCTCCTCGCCGAGCCGCCGCACGATCTCCATCTCGACTGCATCCTGCGACTGACTCTGCGCACGATCCTGCGCGAGGCGCGTGATGCTCGGCTGCAGATCGAACCAGTAGCGGTTCTCGTTCACGTACAGGTGCGTCGCCCGATCCTCGAGCCGTCGCAGCGCATCGCCGAACGTCGACACCTGCTCGCCGACCTGCACACATCCGAGCATGATGTGCCGGTCCTCGATCCCACGCGTCGCCGTCTTCTGCTTCGGAGCCGAACCGAGATAGATCGTCCGTGCCACACGCCGCGCCGCCGCGTACCGGCCGAAGTTAGGGTTCTGTCGATCGACCTCGATCGGAAGTGCGTCGTCCCCGTCGACATCCTTTTCGATCACCGGCTTCCACGCATCTTCGAGGTACCGCGTCAGCTCGATCATCGTCTCGCCATCGTCGATCGGAAGACTCCCCGGCATGATCAGAAGACTGCGGTCGTCCCGTCTCCAGAGCGCGTGAATGACGGCTGCCATCAGCCGCAGCACACCACGTGTCCGCTGGAATCGCTCCAGGCTCGACCAGTCCTCGTACAGCCTGTCGAAGAGCTCCGGATGAATCGGGTACGACGCCTTCATCCGCCGCTCGTAACTTCCCTCTCCCACGCCGAGCGGGAACTCCGCCTTCTGCCCCTGATACATCTTCGCGAACTCGCGAATCACCGCATCACGATGCGTGTAGTGCTCCGCTTCCATCGGCTGGAACAGCCGGCGCCGCACGATCTCGAAACTCTCCTCGGCCGACGCCGACCGCCACGGCGACTCCATTCGCCCGAAGACGTTCTGCAGACGCTGGAGCGCGTCACGCCCCGCCTCGCCTCCAATCTCGATGTCGGACGACGGGATACTCGCCACGACCAGCGTCCTCGGCACCGCCCGCGCGGCTTCGGTCAGCTCCTGCGCGAAGCTGAACGCGGAGTCGAACGTCCCCGCCGGCAGATCGTCCTTTCCGACTAGCTGCCGTGCATGCGTCAGCCACTCGTCGATCAGCACCAGACTGGGCGCCGCCTTCGTGAAGATCTCGCGGAGCGCCGTCGTCCCGGGACTGACCCCCTTGTGATCCGCCTCCTGAACGAGCGCGTACCCTTCAGCTCCGAGGAGCCTGTACGCCAGCTCTCCCCACATTGTGTGGACGCGAGTGCCATCCTCTTTCACCGACGGCTTCGCGAGCGGCAGGTCATTCCCCACCAGCACCGCCCGATTCGCCCGCGGCAACTCCCCCTCTCCCCCCGGGAGAGGGTGGCGCTCCGCGCCGGGTGAGGGCTGCGCGGCCGCAACCAGCACCTGCTCGCTATCGCGCAGCTCCGACGCCGGCGTCCCCCCAAAGAAGTGATACAGCGCGATCATCGAGTGGGTCTTGCCACCGCCAAAATTCGTCTGCAGCTCGACGACCGGATCGCCTCCAGTGCCGTTCAGTCTCTGCAGCGCGCCACTGAGCAACGTTCCCAGTCCCTCGGTGATGAACGTCCGCTGGAAGAACTGCACCGGATCGCGGTACTCGTCCGATCCCTCGCCACGCGAAACCTGCCCAAGGTCAGCGGCGAACTCGGCCTGCTGATAGCGGCCAGAGTGCACGTCCGGATGCGGTGTGATCAGCTCTCGCCACGGCTTGAGCCCCGAGGATTCGACGCCGGTCGAAGGCGTCGCGGTCGCGGTCGCCTTCCGCACCTCGCGTCGTGCCTGTTCCTCATGCATCAGCCGCATCAGCTCGCGCTTCTGCTTGTCCGCCTCGGCTGCCTCCGGCGCCGCAATCGCCTGGAGCAGCCGCTGGACGTTGTCGATTGCGCGGTACGCGTCGTCCGAGCTGAACGGATTCTGATGCGCCCAGCGATTCCGGACGTCCCGCAGCTCACTGACGATCGACCGCTCGACGTGCCCGAGCGTCTTCCGGAACACAAGGTTCCAGTTGTCCCACATCACCTTGAGCAGAGCCGCCGCATCCCAGTTGTCGCCAACCCGAAGAGGCCGCCCATCCGGCGCGTTCGCATCCTGCCAACCAGCGACGCCGTTCGCCTTCATCTCCCGCTCGACGAAGGGAAGTAGCCCCTCCGCCAGCAGATCGAGCGCCCGCCCCACCCTCTGTTGATTCGTCAACGCCATCGCCTCACCTCATGTCCCAATCAAGCGCCCGTAGCTCGCGTGTTCTGTCATCCCGACCGAGCCGGAGCGCAGCGGAGGCGAGCGGAGGGATCTCGCAAGCTGCGTACTTCGCTCACCAGGACTGCACAAACCCATGTCTACTATAAAGAGTTGCCTCAGATGACAAAACCTTATCGTCCCCGGGCTGATAAGGCACAGATCACGTTCACACTATCTACTCATCGTAGACCTCTCGCCACTCCTGCTACGATTCACCCGTGCCCAAGCATCGTCACGAGTTCCGCGATCCGATCCACACGTTCATCACCGTGTCGACCGACGAGCGGGCGGTCGTCGATTCCCGCTTCTTCCAGCGCCTGAGGCACATCCATCAGCTCGCACTCACCTATCTCGTATACCCCGGCGCGACGCATCGCAGATTCGAGCACTGTCTCGGCGTCATGGATCTGGCGGGACGAGTGTTCGACGTCCTCACGGCAGACGATAACCGCCGGGCCCATGCCCTCGGCATCGTACCGTCCGGCGAGATGAGCTACTGGCGTACGGTGGTTCGGATGGGCGGACTCTGTCACGACCTCGGGCACATCCCCTTCTCACACGGGGCGGAGAACCTCCTTGCAGAGGGCTATCACCACGAACGGCTCTCGTACGACATCATCACTGGCGTCGAGATGAGCTCAATCTTCGAATCAATGACGCCGCCTCTTCGTCCTCTCGACGTGGCGAAGGTCGCGGTAGGACTGAAGGATTGGCCTGGCGACGCCACCGACTTCACACCGTGGCAGGCGCTGATGAGTGAGATCGTCACCGGCGACGCGTTTGGCGTCGATCGAATCGACTATCTCCTCCGCGACTCCCATCACGCCGGCGTAGCGTATGGACGCTTTGACCACCATCGATTGATCGACACCCTTCGAATACTCTGGGACGACGATCAGGAAAAGCCGATCATCGGAATCGAACAGGGCGGACTGCATTCCGCGGAGGCGCTCCAGCTCGCCCGCTACTCGATGTTCGAGCAGCTCTATTACCACCGTGTTCGTCGTGCTCTCGATCTGCACCTGCGTCAGTTCATGGCGGCGTATCTGCCGAGGGGCGTTTACTCGGTCGACCTCGAGGACCACCTTCGACAGACGGACAACGAAGTCCTGGCCGCGATGCGGATGGCAGTCGATGAGCCGCAGTCCGAGGCTCACGACGTCGCAGATCGAATCATGAACCGCCGCTTTTACCGCGTGCTGTACCAGAGACGCGCAGAGGACCTGGAGCGAAACCCGAACGCGGTCGAACTGGTCTACCGTGCTGCGGCGGACGAGTTCGGCAAGCATGCCGTCGAACGAGATGCGCAGCCGCCGAAGACTCGTCCGTTGGAGTTTGCGGTGGAGCGCGATGACGATGTGGTCGTTTCCTCGCAGCAGCTTTCGCAGGTTCTTCAACAGCTTCCCTCGGCACATTTCGACTACGTATTCATCATTCCTGAGAAACTCGAAGATGCCCGGAAGTGGCTCGGCGCCCAACTCCGAGGTATTCTTGATCAGCCCCTGGAGGAGACATGACGGCGAATCAATTACGTGATGCCGCGATCATTGGTGCGGTCGTGCAGAAAGTTGGACAGAAGAAGTTGTTCTGCGGAGAGACATTCCTGCAGAAGTCGGCGTTCTTCATGAAGGAGCTGTTCGGCGTGCCTCTCGAGTCCAGCTTCCGGCTCTACTACTACGGTCCCTTTTCGTTCGATCTTCGCAGCCAATTGATGGCGATGCGCGGTGATCGGTTTGTATCACTCGTTCCGCACGAACGGGGAGCGCACTTCGCCTCGGGTGAGCAGTACGCGAACCTCGCCTCACGCTTCCCGAAGACGCTCGAGAAGTATGCACCCGCCATCGAGTTCGCCGCCACGGAACTGGCCGGCAAAGGAGTCAAGCAGCTCGAGCCCCTGGCGACGGCGCTTTATCTTCGGCGCGAGAACGCGGATCGCGACACCGAGGAGCTTGCCAGCCGACTCGTCGAGATCAAACCCCACGTCGAAATGCCCGCCGCCCGCACGGCGCTGAAGACGGTGGATGAGTGGATTGAGCGCGTCTCTTAGAACACATCCAGACTGCCACCCTTCTCGCTTCGGCGAAGGGTTCGAGGCCGCCGCGAGGCGGCCTCCGCTTTTCTGGGTAATGAACATCTGAGAGTCTTTCCGCAAGTCGTCTGGCAATCTTGATCACGAATCCTGCAACGTCAGGCGATCCGTGGACGGCGAAGAGGATGGCCGACACTTTGCGCAGGAAAGTTGGAATTCCAGCTACGCCCTCAAGTTCTTCACTGGGCGCGTCTTACTTTGCTACCAGATACCCAATAAGTTCGAAATCGACTTCAGTAAGATTGCCTTTTCTAAAGGCGACCACCGAGCCCGGAGAGAACACCAATCCCGTATTTGTGATAAAGCGCTCGTTTGACAGACGGATTTTGCGAGCCCTTGAGTCTGGATTCTCTGTATCGGTCACGTCCGCTCCGCCCTTGAACCAAATCTCAGTGATGACGAGCCACGCATCGGCAGGAACTTTGTAGCCTACATAGAGCCCAATGGGATGTGAGAATCCCACCGTATATGAAATATTGATTACTTGCGATGGATGCGCCTGAGCGCATCCCGCCTCGGCGGCAGAGGCCAGACCAAGCCCCAGCACGAGGCTCACCCACAAGCTGTATCCTGATCTCATTAGATTCTCCCCATCCTACCCGCTATTGCCGATGATGATTGTTTGCTTCACAACTGTCTTCCTTCACCGGAGCGCCAGTCGCTTCAGTTGGTCGGCTTGGACATAATTGAGTAGAAAGCACCTGAACTTTTCGTTAAAACTATCCGTGTGGTGACTCACCACGTCATCCGTAGCTCGAATCACCGTGAACGGCAGATATGGACTGACTTTCTGGACAGGACGAAATGTTGTCCCACACGTATCGAAACTGCCTGACAGAGGTGCGGTTTCAGCAACTTTTGGTGACACGAGCAGGGTCGACAACTGTGACCTTGCGCTTTTGTCGCTCTCCGGATATCCCCTGCAGCTTTCTTCCTCGACGGACAGGCAGTGAGTCACATGCTGCCGAACATGTCCGAGCGTTCGTGTTTTTTTCCGAAACTGGCCGCTCCGCCCCAACGGTTCTTTTCTCACTGAAAGAAATCGCGCGGGTGGAAAAAAGAGCCGGTTAGGCCAGTCTCCTTCGGATGACACCACCATCAGAACCGGACGTTGACTCGGAGAGTACTCTCGCTTTCGCGCCAGTATATCGATGCTTTCGTACTGAGCAGCATCAAGAGCCGGATTTACGAGAACGACGAGGTCTCCATACCCTCGAAGCGTTCCCTTTGGCTGTTTCGCGTTCGGTTCGACACCGACCTGGTCTGCGAGTCGCTGTTTAAGCGTATCCGCGACTGCGGCGAACGTTACCTGACCCCCAAAGCTGTTCCCGATACTCACCATGTAGGTCCAGGCTTCGGATTCAAGATTACTGGCGCGATAGATTGCGTCAAGTCGGGAGAACAATTCCGGTGCGTCACCATGCCCAACGCGAAGTGCCGCTGGCCGTCGATCCCAGAACGTCGCGTAGTCAAGCTTCCACGGAAGCGATTTTCCTCGCCACGCGACGTAGACGCCAACGACGCGCGACGATGTAGGTCCTAGCCCTAGGGACCGCGACAGGGTTTTGTTCTCAGTATTTTGCCTGACGAGCGCCGCCAGCGTCTTCCTGAAATCGGCGAGTTCGCTGTCGCCCTTACTTCCGTCGTGATGCCATCCGTGAGTGTACACGACGATCGTTGCGCCTCCCTTCTCCACCTCGGCCGAGACTCTGGATAGGACTTTCTCGACCAGGCCCCGATCGACGAACCATCCCTGATCATCGAATTCCACGATGCCGAGCAGGTAGTCACAATCACTCTCGATCACTCGGTTTTCCGAGACGAGCTGACCACTTCGATAAAAGGCACATCCAGTAAAGAGGAATACTAAACAGAGGATATGAGCCCATTTCTTAGCCATGATTCTATCTCCCTCACCATACAGGGAAGAGTGACAAGTCGAAACCGAGGAAGAAATTACCCACGAAGTCGCTCCCACCAGCTTCATCCTCGAGGTCCGGCCGCAGTGCCCCGCCTGCACCAATGACAAACGGTCCGAGAATCGAGTACCGGAGATAGATACCAGGAGAGACGATCTGCTCCCATTCATACTCGTCGTCGGTGGACTTCCCGTTGAGCGCGCGGGCGGTCGGCGCGCCAAAGTCGAGAACCGAAACGAATACGCCCAAGGGCCGCGAGTCAAAAAACTCTTTTTCTCCCGGAGCTGGCGTCCAGGTTATGTCGAGACCAACCGGCACAGACGCCGAGAGCTCATGATTGCCTCCCCCTATCCCTACGAATGCCGTCACCACGCCCATCCGTTTTGCTGCTCGTTTGCCGCGCCACCCTCCGACTGCCATCGCGTATCTTTCAAATGCTGCGCTGAGCTGCTGCTCGTTTTTTGCGCCGGTGAGAGCGGTGATGAGCGATGCGTAGTAATCGACCCTTGTTGGTAGGTTAAATGTCATACCGAGATCTCGGGCCATCGCCGCCAGCGACACGAGAAACGAAGAATAATCACGCCTTTGAAGATTGGCTAAGACCTCTCCGATCAGATCCCATGCGATTGGTTGCTCCCCGCCAACCATGGAAGCGCCCAACACATCGATAAGGTGTTTGACGACCTCCGTCCCGCGCTCAATTCTCTCCAAGTCGGTTGAAGCATTCTTCACAGCCTCAATATCATGAGCGAGGCGGGATGCGTCAGCACTGACGTTCCCAGCCCAGTGGACCATCGAGATGACCGTGAGCCTCTTCTCCTCGGAGCCCCGCCCCTTGGTGATCCACGTCTTCAGCGCCACGTTCTCAGATTCGTTAATTCTGAGCGCGAAACGTACACCTGTTGCTTCGGATAACGTCTTGACATGCCCCCACTTTTCGAGGTCAACTCGGCGCCACGCCCCGGCCGGATCTGCCACTGACTCCAGGGCCACAGCCAGCAGTCGCAACTGACACTCCGCATCACCGGCGTCTGCTTTTGAGCAGCCCGCCTTCC
>DATKEJ010000346.1:0-3903 GCA_035512315.1 Rhodothermales bacterium
CGAGATGCTGCGCGCGCACGACCGCTTCTTCGTCTGCGCCGACTTCGACGCCTACCTCGCGGCGCAGAAGAGAGCGGGGGAGACCTGGAACGACGTCGAACGATGGACGACGATGTCGATCCTCAACACCGCGCGGATGGGTCGCTTCTCGAGCGACCGCTCGATCCGCGAGTACAACCGCGACATCTGGCACGTCGACCCCATCGACATCACCCTCGACCCCGAATAGCCTCCCCGTGGGGTGCGGGCGGCCTCGCCCGCTGGCTCCGGGGCGGCCCGCCCCGAAGGGCGGTGGGAGTCGACACTAACCGTACCAGCGCGTTCACGTTCACGATTGCTACCACACCAGCACGAGTCTGTCGTCCCGAGCGGGCGGGCGGCTGGGCATGCGAGGGACCCCCCAGGCTACGAAAAGCGCAACGATTCTCGGGACAAACCCAAAACCGTTCACGTGTACGAGCGCGTTCACGTTCACGGTCGCCTGCACGGTCGACCACAACTCATGAACCCATGAACTTTCCCAGGGTGAGCGCGTCGACGCGGAACCAGCCGCCGAGCGCGATTCTCCTCAGACGATGATCTATGCTCACGTCCTGGAGAGAGGAGCAGGGGGAGTGAAGAGCCCGCTCGACCGGCGGGACACCACCGACTCCCGCATGACTACACGGCGTTAAACGGAACGACACGGTCCGCCTGTCTCCCGACGATTCCGATGAAACGAAGAAACTCACCCCGGCGGCGCACACGAGAATTCGTCAGCAACGGCCCCCGGTTTGTACATCGTAGTCATCTCAACGAGTAGTTATGCGCTCGGCGATTCGAGGTACAATCTCGGAATGGACACTGCGAAAGAACAGGTGAGGAAACTTCTCGACGTTCTTCCCGAAGACGCATCGCTGGAGGACATCCAGTAGCACATCTACGTTCGCCAGCAAATCGATCGTGGTTTGGCCGGCGTCGAGGCCGGCCGTGTCGTTTCACACGATGAAATCGTTCGTCGGCTCTCGAAATGGTACCAGAGATAATCTGGGCGGAGTCGTCGCTCACCGCTCTGGAGGAGGCTGCCGACTACATTGCAAAAAATTCGGTGGTGTATGCTGCTGCGCTCGTAACCGGCGCTGAGAAGGCAGCCGAATCGCTGGTGAACTTTTCCCGCCGGTGGTCGCGCTGTTCCGGAGTATGGAGATCCGGACATCCGAGAGATCTTCGTGGGAAGCTATCGTCCGATCTTTCGCATCTCAGACGCCACGATACGAATCATAGCCTTCGTGCTGGTGCCCGCGATCTTGAGGCTCTGGAGGAGTCCGACTAAGCGCTTAACACTCGCGCTGAGGTACCTATGAGCGAACTATCGCAGAACACCAAAAGGGTGGCCTTCCTCGCGGCGGCGATCCTTGCCCTGGTATTTGGCGCATTGGCGGCGCTTGAGGCGGAGAACCGCACATATACAGGCTATCGCGTAAGTGATGGAAGTAGGGTACTGAGGGTCGATCACGACAGTCCCGGGGCAGCTGCCGGGCTTCGAGTCGGGGACGTGATCAAAAGCTTGAACGGCATGCCAGCCGCAAACCGGAAGGAATTGCAGGAGCTGCAGCGGCGCGCGCCGGCAGCAGGGGCGTGGCGTATGGAGGTTGAGCGCAATGGTGAGACCGTGCGTTTGACGATTTCTCCTACAGGTCTGCCCGCGAAGGAGATCCGCCTTGCACGTACGCGGTCGCTCCTCGGCCTATTCTTTCTCGGGTTCCCTTTCTGGGCGTGGTTCATGTCGCGTGACAGCCCGGCGCTGCTGCTGGCTGTCTTTGGACTGAGCTTTGGGTTCCTTCTGATGGGTGCGCCATACTTCGAATCTCCCGTCGTGCGCAGCGTCCTTGACGGTGTGGCGATCCTCGCGCTCTACATGGGAATGACCGCATTAGTGCATTTCCTGATCGCATTTCCATCTCGCCGTCCGTTTCTCGATCGGTGGTGGGCCCCAGTTGTCCTGTATGGTCCCGCCGTGATTGTGGTGTTAGTGAGCATTGGCACGCTCAATCTTCCGTTCGAGATCATATCCCGCAGGCTGCTCGGCATGCTCTCCACGATTCTCGGCGCTGCATACTTTCTGTCGGCCATCGTGCTGCTGGTCTGGCGATACGTCGCCGCCAGCCGAGCAGAGCGGGCCAGGCATGGCCTGGGAATAATGCTTGTGGGTACGCTAGCCGCGTTCGGGCCGCTCGTCTTGTATCCGGTTGTCACCAGCCTGTGGCCGGACAGCGCGAGATACTATCAGATCTTCTACTCCACTTATTCGCCGCCGCTGACTTTGGCGCTGATCCCGGTTGCCTTCTCAGTGGCGGCAGTTCGGAGCGCACGCAGCAAGAGGGCGGCTTGATCCGTTTGGTGGTACAACGACGTCGTGCAGCTGCGCAGCTTGACCAACGGGTCGAGCGGACCAGAGCACGCTCGACCGCTACTCAATCCTGAAACGCTGGTGCGTCGAGCGCGGGCCTGACACGGCGGGGTTGACCGCAGCCGCCGAAGGCGGCGAAAGATCGATGACCCCCGCCCTTCAAGCGGGGGTCTCCGAGCCTCTCTTGTCCCTCAGCCCGCAAGGCGAGCGATGGAACGGAGCGGGAAGAGACCCCGCACGAGCACGTTCACGATCACCTTCACCTGCACGCTGATCATCCGAAGCCCCGAAGCAGACGACACCATCACGAGCCCGTCGTCCCGAGCGGGAGGGTGGGCGGGCACAGAGGGACCTCCCAGGCTCCGAGAAACGCAACGATTCTCGGAACGAACCGAAACCCGTTCACGACCACGCATCGCTTGCCGGCTCTCGCGGGAGTGTATACAATGTAATCACCATGGAGCGAGGTGACGTGATGAGAACTCGACTTGTTCAGATCGGCAACTCCCGAGGCGTGCGAATCCCCAAGCCTCTGCTCGAGCAGCTTGGCTTGGAGGACGAGGTCGAGCTCCGTGCCGAGGAAGACGGGCTCGTCATTGCTCCCGTGAAGAAGGCCCGTGAGAACTGGGCGAGCGCGGCGAAGCTTCTGCATGAGCGCGGTGAGGACGGTAGGCTTGATGAGCCCACCCCGACGCGATTCGACGAGGCGGAGTGGGAGTGGCAGTAGCCTGGCCTCGACGAGGGGAGGTGTTCCTGGTGGCGCTCGACCCGACTCGCGGGCGGGAGATTCGAAAGACGCGGCCCTGCGTGGTCGTCTCTCCGGACGAGCTCAATGAGCATCTCCAGACCGTCGTGGTGGCCCCGATGACGACGGGCGGGCATCCCTATCCGTTCCGAATTGGGTGCCAGTTTCAGCGGCGCAACGGCTATGTGGTGCTCGATCAGTTTCGGACAGTCGATGTGGACCGGCTCGTGCGACGCCTTGGCAAGCTATCGCCAAGCACGCGGAGTGCCGTACTCCGTACCCTGCAGGAGATGTTCGCCGAGTAGGGGACCGCATAACCAGCCGATGAAGCTGACGGTCGCCTTCGGCTCCCGCAGCTTATAGGCAATCTGTTGTAGTGCCTCGGGGGTCAGATCTTTGCTTTTCGGAGCCCTCCACCCCCTGTAGATCCTGCCCCGGACCCTCAGTCATCCTAAAACTCCAAACGGTGGGCAGCCCTGTCCCTCCTCGGGCTGATCTTCGTCAAGTACATCTCCGACGCGTTCGAGGCAAAGAACATCCTACTTGCTCGTGAGACGTACAGAAGATCAGAACTCCGCTCCTGATCCTCTATGCGATTGGCTCCCCAAGTGCCGGATGACGAATTCCCAATCGGGACGTATGTTGGTGTTCAACGTTCCACAATCCAGAACCAGGCTCGCCGGTTGTCCGGTCCAGGTGTGACTGCTTCCGGACCCGGATGAGCGATTCGTGAGGGGAGAGACACCATGCGCGTGCTGCTTGACATCAT
>DATKEJ010000347.1:0-6775 GCA_035512315.1 Rhodothermales bacterium
CACCCCGCCCTTCCCTCCAGCCACATCCTCGCCATAAACGAGCATCTTGGGATTCAACGCCATCTCCTCATGAAGGGCATGGGTGATGGCGTCGACCATCACGATTGGATCACCGGAGGGGGTTGACTTCTCGTATTCGAGGCCAAGATCGCCCTCGAAGTAAACGTGCTTCAAGACCGTGTCTGCCTCGGGGTCAGCCTGCTCGGCCACCCACCTTGCCTCCGCGTCGATCTCCTCTTTGACTTCGCTGCGGACTTCCTCGATTCGTTCTTCCGTCAGCAGGCCGGCTTCGATAAGTCGATGCTCGAACCGGACGATCGGGCAAAACTCCAGATCCGCGCGCAGTTCTTCCTCGCTGCGGTACTTGAGGTGGCTGTCAGACGACGAGTGGGGAAGCAGCCTCACCACCTCGGCCACGATGCATACCGGGCCGTCTCCTCTACGAAGGCGCTCGACCGCCGCCTTCGCAACGGCCCACACCTGGAAAAAGTCCGTTCCGTCGACCCGGCAGCGGGCGAGATTGTCGAACCCCTGGACAATCTTGTAAACAGACGCTCCGGCGGTCTGCTCGTCGCGCGGGACCGAGATAGCGTACGCATTGTCCTGAATATGGAACAGGACCGGGAACCGCTCGCGAGCCGCCCAATTGAGTGCCTCCTGGAAAGCACCCTGGGAGGTCGACCCCTCGCCCCCTGAAGCGTAGACGAACGCATCCTCACCGTCTCGCCGCGACGCCATTGCCAACCCGACAGCCGGAAGGAACTGCGCGCCGACAGACGACGACGGGAGGAAAATCCGCAAGGCCGGAGACGAGAAATGCTCAGGCATCTGCCTGCCGCCCGACGTGATGTCGTCGGCTTTTGAATAATGGGCGAGCAGGACCTGACGGGTCGTAATCCCGAGCGCCATACAGTAAGTCATGTCCCGGTAGTAAGGCGACGCCCAGTCATACCCGGGTCTCGCATGAACCGCGATGCCCAGCTGGGCGGCCTCGTGTCCGGACGTTCCGATGTGAAAGAACCCTTTCCCCTGTTTCAAGAGATTGAGCATTTTCTCGTCGAGCCGCCTGGCAAGGACCATAGACCGATGATACCCCAGCAGCACCTCCGGGTCGAAGTCCTCGGGCCCAACCGGCTCAATCTCCAGATCGCCCTCATACCCAATGGAGGCAACGGACACGGCGGAGCCCCGCCCGTTCGTTCGATCTTCCGTCGAGACTACGTGTTCGAAGGACTCCTGTATCGACTCTGTGATGCTCTCGGGCATTTCAGGTGAGAGGTAGAAATCCCAAAACGGGATGCTTGAAAAAGCGCTGCCGAACCTATGAACAGCGTCGGCGGCAGGGCGTTCCGATCAGTCGCTCTGAACGACCGACGGCCGGCCGGCGCGTGGTGTACACGCAAATTTACGCCATTTCGGGGGTATTATCGAGGATAACGTTGGCCCCAAGTCATCGATTGACGCCCAAATCGCTCCTGTAGAGAGCCGATTCTGGCGTGATTTCATCCTCCTGGGACGCCAGGGGGAGCTCAAACCAGAATCTCGATCCTTCGCCCACCTGGCTGTCCACCTTGATCTGAACGCCGTGGGCGTGCAGGATCTGCTTAACGATGCTGAGGCCGAGCCCCGACCCTCCATATTTCCTCGATCGGGCGGCGTCGACGCGATAGAACCTGTCGAATATCCTTTCGACGTGCTGTTTGTCGATCCCCTTGCCGGTGTCGATCACTTCTACAAGCGCCGCACCGTCGACCTCCCGGGCTCTGACCTCGATGGACCCAGCGTCGGTGTAAGCAATCGCATTCTCGACGAGATTGGTTATGACCTGGCGGAGCCGACTCCGGTCGGCGATGGCGAGCGTCGACTCCAGATCCAAACTGATCTTGAGGTCTTTCTGTCGAGCTTTCGGACGCGCGGTTTCCACGACTTCCTCAATCAAATCTTTGAGATCGAGTGGCTCAGGATGAAGCAGATCCTCCCGATATTCGAGTCGTGCGATTTCGATGAGATCCGAGAACAGCGTACTCAGGCGCTCGAGATTCGCGACTCCCTTGCGGGCGTAACGCAGGCGCTGCTCTTCGTTCAGTCGCGGCGAGGCCAGCGCCTCGATGTACCCGTTGATCGCAAAAATCGGATTTCTGACCTCGTGCGAAATGTTGCCGAGGAACTCGTTCTGAATCCGAATCAGGCGTTGAAGCTTTTCGATGTCATCCCTGAACCGGTCGGCCATTGCATTGAGATTCTCGGTCAGGTCCTGAAATTCGGAGGCCCTCGTGTCGACCAGGATCTCTTCAGAGAACTGGCCCTCGTTGATGCGGCGGGCGCTCAAGGCGAGCTCCTTGATGGGATCAGCAACCCGCTTCGCAGCAATCCAGCCACCGAGCACTGCGAGAACCAGAGCGAAGATCAACCCGACCATCAAGGTAGCCTGCATCTGGTCAGAGATGTCGAATATCGGAGGATTGCGTTCACCTACACGGATCGTCATGTCAGTGCCGCTGACCCGAACCACCGCATAAACCACACGGTCCTCGAGGCCTTCCTGGACGATGGACGCTCGTCCTCTCAGAGTTTCTTCGATGAGCCGCCTTTCGGGGGCGCTCGCGTGGCGGCTTGAGACGGAGAATCCTGCCCTGTAGTCACTCGTAACGGAGTCTCCTTCCCAAACGGTAATCCGGTGGCCGGTGAACCGGCTGAACTGTCTCAGGACTGCTTCTCGCTCGCGATCCGATTCGAATCGGTCGATTGAGGCTGCGAGAGAGCGTGCCTGGTCGATAACGGCCCAGCCTGCCTCCGCCTGCACGCGGTTTTCGAGAACGAGGGAGGCATACAGTCCGACCACAACGACGGCGATGCCGACGAACAGGGCAAACGTCGACATCATCCAGAACTGGATGGGAGCCCGCCTGGGCAGGTCGTATTCGGTGGAATTGCTCACGGGTTACCAGTGCAGACGCCCGCGGCTCCAGAAAGCCATCGACTCAGGCCGTGGCGTCGCTGCTCTCAGGCTTCTCCTCGACAAAACGGTAGCCGACTCCGCGGACCGTCTGAACGTGCTCTGCGAACGGGCCCAGCTTCTCGCGCAGGTTCTTGATATGGGCGTCGACCGTACGCTCGGTCACCATCATCGCGTCCTTCCAGATCGTTTCGAGTAGCTGCTGGCGCGTGAACGCCTTTCGCGGGTGTCTGACGAGGTACAGCAGAAGCTGAATTTCCGTATAGGTCAGCCCGAGGTCCTCATCCGCCAGCGTGGCCCTAAACTCGTCCTCGAAAATCGTTAGATCGCCGACCGTCATGATTCGGCTCTCCTCAACGCCCGCCCTGCGGAGCACAGCCTTGATGTGTGCTACGAGAACTTCGGGTGATACCGGTTTGGTCAGATAATCATCCGCACCGAGCATCAATCCTTTGACCTGGTCCTCCTCCTCTGCCTTGGCGGAGAGAAAAATGATCGGAATCATTTCCGTTTCGACTCGTGAGCGGAGTCGCCGACAGACTTCGAGCCCGTCGACGTGCGGGAGCATGATGTCCAGCACGATGAGGTCGATCTCCGGCGTAACCTTCCGAAGCGCCTCCTCGCCGTCGAAGGCCGTTGCAACCTGGTATCCTTCCTGCTTCAGGAAGTGCGTCACGATCTCAACCACATCCTCCTCGTCATCGACGACAAGAATGGTGATCTCAGAAGGTGTCGAAGTAACCATTTGAATTCGATTTATCGTTATCGCGAGGGAGCTCACTGGTAGCGCCGCCCGATCCGTCAAAAGAGTACTGAATATATGAAGTTTGTGAAGAATCTCACACGCTGAATGGATCCTCATTGACGTGGACTCTAGGAACCCTGGCGCCGATTCCAGTCCAGATCTCGTAGGGTATTGTCTGGGCCCAGTGCGCCACCTCCGAGACGTGTGGCCCGCCTTGGCCGAAGAGAACCGCCCGGCTTCCAGGCGGCGCGTCCGACGACTCGGATCGAACCTCTACCATGATCATGTCCATACAGATCGTACCGGCGACCTCGCAGCGCACCCCGTTAATCCCAACCCAGGCCTTTCCTTCGAGAATGCGGCGATAACCGTCGGCATATCCGATGCCGAGGGTCGCAATCAGGGTGTCTTCTCTCGCCACCCACCGCCCTCCGTAGGAAATCGGGGTACCGGCGAGGACTGATTTGACTTGGGTGACGGCCGCACTGAGCGTCATAACCTGACGAAGGCCCAGTTCTTCCCGGGTATCCTCACGTACCGGACTGCCGTAAAGCCCGACGCCTGCCCTGGCGAGTGATCGAGGGTACAGCCCGAGCGACTCGGGGAGCCGACGGATGGCCTCGGTGTTGGCGATATGGACGACGCGTTCGCCGACGTCGACCAGTGCCAGCGACCTGTCCAACTGGGAGATCTGCTGCCTGGCTGAAGTCAGGTCATCAGCGTCGGCCGCAGCCAGATGCGTATAAAATCCGACCAGGTCGATGCCGCGCGTCGCCTCGAGCATGCGAACGGTGTCGAGCACCTCGGTCGGATTCACACCCAACCGGCCCATCCCGGTGTCAACCTTCAGGTGAACCCGAAGACTGCGCTGCGTTACATCGATGTTCGAGAGACCTTCGGCGACCGTCTGCGAGGCAATGGTCGCATCGAGATTGAAGTCGACATACCACGTCGCCCAGGAAGGGTGCATGGCGCCCATCACCAGGATGGGGCATTCGAGACCGTTCTCTCGCAGTTTCACTCCCTCTGCAACGGTGGCGACCGCAAGCCACTCAACCCCCTCTGAAACGAGTGTTCTGGCCACCGGGACGACCCCGTGACCGTACGCGTCGGCCTTGACGATACCCATCAGGCCTGCCGGCCGAGCTTTTTCGGTCAATTGTCGGGTATTGTGGCTGAGAGCCGTGAGATTCACCGTTGCCCAGGCCGTGGCCGTGTCTTGAGTCAAGGCAAGAGAGGGTCGAGGAGTTAGATTGACGACGCATGGTACTGCCATCCGCCACATTGTTTCAATCGAAGATTCCCCCGGGTGCATCCTGACTCCCCATTGGGCGTATGCAGAACGCGTCGCCCGTACCACAAGTCACTATGTTTAGCCTTTTCGAAACCCCTCTTACCGCCCTGCTCCTGCTCAGCAATCTCGCAATTTCGCTTTATGCGCTATTCCAGGACCCGAAACTGCTGGATCGCTGGGCGTTCGCTCCGAATCGCGTTGAGGAGAACGGAGAGTGGTATCGGCTGCTCACCGGAGGCTTCCTTCATGGCGGAATCGGGCATCTCGCCTTCAACATGATCACGCTTTACTTCTTCGGGCCCGTTCTCGAGATAGTCCTAGGCACGGTGAGCTTCGGCGTAATGTATTTCGGCTCGCTCGCCGTCGCCCACCTTTTTCTGCTCGCCAAGTACAAGCATGACCCTGACTACGTCGCGGTCGGCGCCTCTGGCGCCATAAGCGGCGTGGTGTTCGGCTTCTGTCTCTTCTTTCCATTCGAGAAACTGTACCTCTTCCTCATCCCCATAGGCATCCCCGCTTTCATATTCGCCATCGGGTTCGCGGGGTTCTCGTACTGGGCCTCGAACCAACCTCCCCATGCCGGAATTTTCGGACGCGTGGCGCACGAGGCGCACCTGGGCGGCGCGCTGGGCGGGCTCGTTCTTACCGTGCTGCTGGAACCGAGAGTCCTGCCAAACCTGATCCGGCAGATCGAAGGTCTATTTTAACGAGTCGAGCGCTAGTTCGTACATCGCGTACTCTTTGTCCCTTACCCCGCCGACGGCCTCCGCCGCGTTCATCATCGGCTTGTTCGTATCGAGTATCCAACTCATCTCCGCCGCATTGTAGCCGTAAGGTACTGGTATCTCTAGACTTGCAAGATTCACAATCGCATCGAAGCCTCGTCCCTGGTACTCCTGCAGGACACCCATCATGACCACCCGGCCCTCCTTGATGGGTGTCAGCAGCTTGTGTTTCAGGATCCTCAATAGACCGAGCGGGAAGAGCTTCCCATCCCGGACTTCGCCAAACCACGGATTGACATCCGGAAGCATTATCGAGAAGGCGACCGGCTTACCGGCTTTTTCGAGGACAAAGATGGTTCTCGGGTCGATGATCAACTTCATCTCCTTGACGAGCTCGGCGAATTCGCCCTGGGTCATCGGTACGTGGCCCCAGTTGTCGCTCCAGGCGTCGTTGTAGATGTCGAGAATCATCTGTGCCTCCTCGTCGAAGCGGCCCATATCGATGGTACGCAGCTCCAGATCCGGATTTCGCATCTTGATCAGTTCCACGCCCTTCCGCATCCGATCGAGTTTTCGATACTTGAGATGGATGTAGTATGCCCACATCGTCATGATGCGCTCGAATCCGAAACGTTCGAGGAATTCGGCATAGTAACGGAAGTTGTATGGCATCAGGATGGCGGGCGGGCGATCAAAGCCGTCCACCAGCAGCCCGGAGACGTGATTCAGGGACGGGTTGGCCGGCCCGCGAGCGGCCTTAAGCCCTTCTCCTCGAAGCCATTCGGCGACGGTCTCAAAAAGGGCACGCGCGACCTCGTATTCCTCGATGCACTCGAAGAACCCAAAGAAACCCGTACCGTCCTGGTACTTCTTGAGGTGCATACCGTTGACGATGCCGGCGATGCGTCCTACAACAGCGCCGGTGGTGTCGGTAGCGAGAAACGGCTGGATCCTGCCGTGTTCGAAAAAGGCGCGCTTCTTCGGATTGAGGGTGGCGGCCTGGTCGACGCGGAGCGGCGGTACCCAGTGCTCCGCATCCTTGTACAGGTCGTAAG
>DATKEJ010000348.1:0-5905 GCA_035512315.1 Rhodothermales bacterium
TTGCTGTGGATGGAGTGGCAGCCATTCCGCCGGAGCCGAGCCAGCCAGATAGTCTTTCGACAGATTCGGTTTGTCGAAGGGAAGATCGGTGTCGCGGCTGATCAAGAGGATGCGGCCGGTGTATCCCTCGCTTCGTAACGTGTCGGCGACGTTGACGCCTGCCGCGCCGGCGCCGACGATGACCACCGATTCCGGCTTGCCTGTCGGAGCAGAACCTTCAGGCTCGAGCTTCGCGCCGATGAAGAAATGGCCATCGCGCTTCTCGACCTCCCAGACCGGAAGTGGGCTGATCGCCGGTGCACGCAGCACGCCGCCGGTTTTCAGGTCGAAACAGGCGTGATGCCACGGGCATCGAATCGTGCCGCTCATCACCAGGCCGTCCGCGAGAGGAGCGTGGTAGTGCGAGCAGCTCGCGCCGATGGCATAGACCCGGTCACCATCGCGAACAAGAAGAACTTCATCCTCTCCCAGGCGGCCGGCAACCATCGACCCGCTGGGCAACTCCCCTTCAGGGACTCCGACTGTAAAATCTCGATCGCTCATTCGTTCCCGCCGCAAAGGCGCAGGAACTCCGCGCGCGTCACAGCGTCCTCTCGAAGCGTGCCGAGCATCGCCGACGTCACCAGCTCCGTACTCGGCAGCTTCACTCCCCGACAACCCATGCACAAATGGTGCGCTCTCACGATCACTCCGGTCCCGCGCGCGTCGAGATGTTCGGCGAGCGCGGAGCCGATCTGCCGCGTCAGCCGCTCCTGAATCTGCAGACGCCTGGCAAAGCAGTGAACGAGCCGAGCGAGCTTGCTGATGCCAACGACCTTCCCCGGCAGATAGCCGACGCTGACGGTTCCGTAGAACGGAAGCAGGTGATGCTCGCAGATCGAATAGAACTCGATTCCGCGAAGGACGATCAACTCGTCGCTCGATTCATCGAAAGTGGTCGCGAGAATCCGGGCCGGATCCTCTCTGTATCCAGCGGTCATCTCCCGCAGCGCCTTCACCACGCGCCCCGGAGTACGGAGGAGACCGTCGCGCGAAGGATCTTCACCGATGAGGCGAATCAATGAAACGACTGCGTCCTCGCCCTCAGAGAGACCAGAAATCTCTGGCGCAAACAACAGATCTGCGGTCATTCGGCCGCCTCACCCGCCGCGCGTTGTCCGGAGTACGCCGGGTGTTCCTGACGGACCTCCGAGAGCCGTGCGAGCACGAAGGCGCCACAAGCCATGACCAGATCGCGAACGGCGACGTCGATGAACTGACCGCTGGTCACAAGGCTCAAGGCGATGAGCGTCAACCAGGCCGCCACCACATAGCCGAAGAGGCGCGTCACACCGGCCAGCAACGCCACTCCGGCGATGATCTCGATGACGCCGGCAACACGCATCAGCACGCCAGCAGAAAGCGGGATGATTTCCAGGAGAAGAGGACTGCAGTACTTCTCCCAGTTCGTGAGCAGATTGAAGAACTTGTCGAATCCCGCCAGGAATGCCGTCAGGCCAAAGGCGATTCTCAGCGTCCAGTAGGCGGAATTGATTCGTGAATCCATGTTTCCCTCCTGCACCATTGGAGTCACGAACCAGCTTTTTGGTGACACATGAAGATCGTTGTCACCTTTTTGACGACCCGTCATCTAATGAGGTGAGGACGACGATGACAACAGAGGCGGCTCCGATTGCAACGTCCGAACAGCTTCCGGACGAGGATGTGGTGACTCGCGTGACGGCTGGAGACACCGCCCTGTTCGAAATCCTCATGAGGCGGCACAACCAGCGGATGTATCGGATGGCGCGAGCGATTCTCCGGGTCGACGACGAGGTAGAGGATGTCCTGCAACAGGCCTACTTCAACGCGTATCAACACCTCGACCAGTTTTCGGGAGAATCGCAGTTCTCGACGTGGCTGACGCGGATCGTGCTCAACGAAGCGCTCGGCAGGCGGCGAAAACGTGCGCCCCTCTTCGCCGAAGGAGAAGAAGTGATGTTGAATCTCGTCGACAACAAGATTCGTGACCCAGAGCAGCAGGCTGCATCATCCGAGCTGCGCAGCGTGCTCGAGAGCGAGGTTTCATCCCTGCCCGACTCCTTTCGTGTCGTGTTCATCATGCGAGACGTCGAAGGACTGAGCACAGCGGAGACCGCGACCTGTCTCGGCGTTTCCGAAGATCTGGTCAAGACGCGGCTTCATCGCGCTCGAACGATGCTCCGTGACAATCTGTACCGCCGCGCAGGCGTCACCGTCGATTCGATCTTTGCATTCGGGAATGCACGATGCGATCGAGTGGTCGCCGCGGTGATGCAGCGGATCCTCTAACGCCGTCAATTCCGAGGTGCTGCCACCCCCCTCGACGCGAACGATCAGTGGACCATGAGCTAGACGGCCATCGCGAAACCGATCGCCGCAAGCGCGCTGGCCATGACGATCCCGAAACGCGAATGTCTGCAACCAGGGCCGCTGCCGACAAAACGCGCCTGGGACGAGTTCGATCAGGTGCGCAACCTCATTGCCGCGATCACGGCGAGCATCCCGGCCAGCGCAAGCAACATCCACTCCGACAGCGTCGGAATCGCCGAAACAGGCATCACGGCGATCGTCTCCGTGGCGGCGTCGTTGGCGGGTATCGGGTCGATGCTATCCGAAGTCACGGTTGCCACGTTGGCGACGTTCCCCTCCGAATCCAGGCGCACGGTCAACTGGATCGTCGCTGTCTGTCCGTTGCTCAGCGTGCCAAGGCTGCACGTCACCGTCGTCGTTCCGCTGCAGCTCCCCTGACTGGGCGTGGCCGAGACGAAGCTCGTACCGGCCGGCAATCCATCGGTGACGGTCACGCCTGTCGCGCTGTCCGGCCCGTTGTTCGTGACGGCAATGCTGTAGGTGATGTTCTGTGTGGCGAAATACGGGCCCGGGCTCGTGGCCGTCTTCGTAATCGAAAGATCGGCGACAGCGGGATCATCATTCGTGATCGTGCCGAGTCCCTGGTTGTCAGAGATGGTGGCGTTGGTGACGCCGGGGCCCAGGTTCACAAAGAATGTCTCGTCCGGCTCGAAGGTCGTATCGCCGATTACCTGAACCGTGATCGTCTGAGTGGTCGTGCCCGGAGTGAAGGTCAGTGTGCCGCTCGTAGCGGTGTAATCAGAGCCGGCCGTAGCCGTGCCGTCCGCCGTCGCGTAGTTGACGGTCACCGTATGCGGCGTGGAACCGGTCAGCGTCACCGTAAACACAAAGCTCGTCGTACCGCTGTCGCCCTCGGCCTGCGTGACGTCGTCGATGGCCAGCGTTGGCATCGGAGTGAACGTAACCGTCGCCGTCTGTGTCAGTGTCACCGAGTCGGTCGTGTCGGTTGCGGTGTAGGTCACAGTCTCGGCGACCGAGTTTCTTACCGTAAAGGTCACCACGCCGCTTGCGTCCGACGGACCGCTCGCGGGGGAGATCACCGAGCTTCCGCTGCTCGGCGTCAGTGTGACTGTCTTTCCGGGGACCGGGGTGCCAGCCGAGTCCCGCAACGTGACTGTGATCGTGCTCGAGGTCGCACCGTCTGCCACGACCGAGGTGGGATTCGCGCTGACGGTCGATGTCGTCGGGTCTGCTGTGCAGCCGCCGCTGAGGTTCGAGCTGCTGAGAAATGGCGTAAAGTCGACGTTCGTGCTGACGAGAACACCGGAACCAGGACCGACCGGGCCCGGACCATCTGCCGCGCCCCACCAGTTGCAGGTGGCGTCGACGGTTTCACCTGGGCCGCTTTGAACTCCGAATCCAGAATTCCCCGAGAGATCATTTCTCGTTAGACTGACCGTCGCACCGGCCGCCAGGCCTCCGAAAGCTCCGGGCACCGTGTCGAAGACAGAAGCGCCATTGACCCAGCCGGTCAGCAAATTGCCCGTCGCGTGAAAGTCCAGGCCGGGCGTGACCGTGTCCGTATCAATGAATACAGCCGAGCTGGGGGGCAGCGTGGCGTCGCCTGCGCCGCCAACGCCGTTGCCGGCGAGTGTGTTGTTCGCAACCGACAGGTTGCCGACATCGCCTCGCACCCGAAGCCCGTACACGGCCACGACGACCGGGTTCAGTGGGCTGCTGTTGAGCGAGAGGGTGTTATCGGTGACCGAGTTAGTGCCGGTGAGGTTCCCGCGCATGTCGAAGTAGGCGTATTGGAATGGGGTGAAGACCGTATTGACACCCACCGCAACAAGAGAGGGATCGACTGTGATCGTGTTGTTCTCCACCGTGAAGTCGTTCACCGGATCCGCCGTGAATGTAGACCCGACGAGAAATGCTTGAGCGCGCGGCGTGATGATCGTGTTCTCGGATGCCGTCCAGTTCGTTGAGCCACCCGTGTTGGCGATGGCGGCCTGCGGCGCGTCGCTGATCGTGTTCCCGGTGATGAGTGTGTGATTCGCGCGGAAGGTGAAGATGTCGTCATTGACCAGGCGATTTCCGCTGATGAGGGCCGAGGCGCCGGGCCGGTTCACGTTGAACCCGTTGCCAGGCGCGCTCGCCGAGTAAGTGTTGGTGATCGTGGTGGAGCCCAGACCGTCCGAGCCCGGGAGGTTGGCGTTGACCAGGATTCCGCTTCCGGAGGCGGTGCCGCCGATCGTAATCCGGTTCTGGTGAGACGTGAACTGAGCTCCGGGCAGCGTGGCCTCGTTCAGGAAGTTCGTATGAATGCCTGCCCAGATGGTCCCAGTGTTGCGCGTACCCACGAAGCGGTTGTTCAGAACGTTGAAACTGGACGTGGCCCCGACGCCGACGGGAATCGAACCACCGATGAGAATGTGCCCCTCATTGGTCTCCGTCCGCTCGATGGTGAATCCTTCCATGACGATGTCGTTCCGCAGGCTGAGGTTGACCGCGCCGCGGATGATGCTCTCGTTGGCGGCATTCGTCCGAGTGTCGTTCCAGCTTCCATCGTTGGGATTCACGCCGGCCTGCGCGCCGAGCAGCGTCAGAGACTTGTTGACGTTGACGTCACCGCTGTACGTTCCCGCCGCAACGTTGATCGTGTCGCCGGAGGATGCCTTCGCGATCGCTCCCTCGATCGTCAGACACGCGGTGGCCGGGGTCAGGCAGTCATTGGCGTCGTTCCCGGCAGTCGAAACGAACCACGGCCCAGCCGCCCAGGCCGACTCTCCGGCAAAAGACAAAAGCAATGCGAAAGCAGGCAGGAATCCGCCGGACGTGTTGCGCATGTCGAAACCTCTCGCGGGCCGGACCCACGGCCCGTTGCTGGGCTGCGAGTATATCGCCGACGTGGGGTCCGCCGAGGCGGAGACCTCAATCGATGGTCAAGACATGAATGTTGTTGTTGTCGTCGAGCTCGGGGTTGAACTTGAAGTCCTCCCCCACCAGGGCAGCAATTCGCGCGCAAAGGGACAGACAGCAGCATAAAAGCCGCCCTGCGGCGGCTTCTAAATTACTGAGTTGATTGGTGGAGCTGAACGGGATCGAACCGATGACCTCCTGAGTGCGATTCAGGCGCTCTCCCAACTGAGCTACAGCCCCACATTTGCCCGGAAGGTAACCGCTGCTAACCTCCACTACTCAGGGAACATTCCGGGCGCGGAGCGGCGATTATAGCCTCCCCGTGACCGGCGCCACACCGCCCCGTGACGCCCCCGCCGACAATCGAGCGCGAGCAGGTCCTTCCCATTCAGGCTTCCCCGCTCCAGGAGGCAATGCATGATGAAGTTCTTTACTGTTCTGTTGTTGTCCCTCGGTCTCGTGCTGGCGCCCGCCAGCGCCCACGGCGGCATCAAGTGGCCGTGGAAGTCGGACGCGAAGCAGCAGTCCCCGGCCAAACCGGCCAAAGCGAAGTCGAAGGAGATCGCCCGCGTCGAGCGCGACCTCCAGCGGCTCGAAACGCTCCTGGCCAGCATGAAGACGTCGGCCAATCTCAGCAACAAGGCGTGGAAGT
>DATKEJ010000349.1:0-16674 GCA_035512315.1 Rhodothermales bacterium
TAGAATTTGACGCGGCCTATTTCTAAGGCTTTGGCGTTCGTTTTAGTGGGCCTAGGAAACAGTTGCACTTCCTTTAGGCGGTGGTCTCGGCGGCCTGTCGCGGCGAAGCCTCGGCGCAGCGAAGCGTCCCTCTCTGCTCGCCAGAATCTCGCGTGCGGAGAATGCACGTGTTCGACGTTCGACGTTCGACGCCTACCTAAGCAGCACCATCCTCCTCAACCCCACATACCCCTTCGCCTCCATCCGCACGAAATAGATGCCGCTGGGACGACTCCCCGCGTCCCACATAACGGTGTGGGCGCCGGGCGCCGTACGCCGTGAGCCGAGGTCGTCGACGACGCGGCCCAGTGCATCGAGAACGATCAACTCGACATCCGCCGCTTCGGGCAAGTTGTACCGGATCGTGGTCGACGGGTTGAACGGATTAGGGTAATTCTGCTCCAGACTGAATTCCGTCGGGAGCTCCTCCGTTTCTGATGAGGTGGTCAAGACCGTCCTGAAGCTCCTTACCTGCGACCTCGCGCTGCCTGCGGCATTCCTCGACTCCACCCGCCAGAAATAATCCTGGCCAGTCGACAGCGGGGGCGACTGAAAGAATGTCTGCTGGACCACCACCGCAATGACGACGGTGACGAAATTCTCGAGCTGGTCGGGCAGAGTCGTCGAAAGCTCCAACTTGTATGATTCGGCGCCATCCGTCTCATTCCAGGAGAATACGGGGGCCGCGGGGACGTTGTCGGCGCCATCCAGAGGGTAGATCAAGGCAGGCGCAGCCGGGCCGAGGACGAACCCCGTCGTGAACGTCCGGGCAGCAGACCAGTCACCAGCTCCAACCCCGTTCGCCGCCTGCACTCTCCAGTAGTAATCGGTCGAATGCTCCAGCCCGCCGAGAAGGTAGTTGGTCGCCGTCAGACCCATTTCGCTGACCAGAATCGTGGTGAACGTCTGATCGAGCGCAACCTGAAGATTGTATTTCTCCGCTCCGGTCGGAGCTGACCAGGCCAGCGTCACGCTGAGCGGCTGGTTGTCGGCGTCGTTCGGCGGAGATTGAAGCGCGACCTGAGCCGGCGCGGTCGGGCCGACGACGACCTGCGTCGTGAACGTCCGGGCAGCAGACCATCCACCCGTGCCAACCCCGTTCGCCGCCTGCACTCTCCAGTAGTAATCTGTCGAATGCTGCAGCCCGCCGAGAACGTAGTTAGTCGCCGTCAGACCCGTTTCGCTGACCAGAATCGTGGTGAACGTCTGATTGAGCGCAACCTGAAGATTGTATTTCTCCGCTCCGGCCGGGGCCGACCAGGCCAGCGTCACGCTGAGCGGCTGGTTCTCGGCGTCGTTCGGCGGAGATTGAAGCGCGACCTGAGCGGGCGCCCCTGATCCTGTGGAGAAGTGGCGAACGACCGACCAGTTAATCTGCCCGGCGTTCGAGGACCGGACGCGCCAGAAGTACGTTTTCTGAGACACCAGCGGCCCAACCTGCAGCTGCGTGCCGCTCAATTCAGTGTCGCGGATCAAGGAGCCGGAAAAGCTCTGCGTCGTACTTACCTGCACCCGATAGCTCGAGGCACTCTGCACGGCCTGCCAGACAAGAGTCGGAGATGTGTTGACACCTTCGCTGCCGTCCGCGGGAGACACCAGAGTCACCTGAGTAGGCCCACCAAGCTCCGTTGCGAACTCTCTGTCGTCGGAGTACGGCCCGTTACCGACGCTGTTCGTCGCTCTCACGCGCCAGTGCAGCATGTCGCCGTGCGCGAAAGGCGTGTCGCGCGTGAATGACGTCGTGGTCAGTCCCGCTTCCACATGCTTCAGAGAAGCAAAGCTCGAAGTGCCCGATACTTCGAGCGTGTACGCTTGGGCGCCCGGTGCAGACTGCCACGAAAATGTCGGCGTCGTCGATACCCCGTTCGCATTGTCCGCCGGAGACGACAGCGCGACCTTACCCGGGGCGGCCGATTCTTTCGTCGTGAACCAGCGCGGGTCGGAGTAGGACCCGTCACCAATCTTGTTCGAGGCTCTGACACGCCAGTAGTATCTCCTGTTAGACTGGAGCGACACGGGCAGGGTCAGAGACGTGCCGCCGATCCCGCTCCGGTCGAAGAACAGTGACGAGAAGTCGGAATTGGTGGAGACCTCTAACCTATACGAATCGGCGCCGCTCGTGCTCTGCCACACCAGTTGGGGACTAAGGGGCACATCGTCTTCCTGGTGGCTCGGAGACGAGAGCGATGGCCGGTCCGGCACCTTGCCCGTTTCGAACGACCAGCGGTCGGACCATGGACCTTCATCGCCATCATCCTCCAGGGCGCGGACACGCCAGTAGTGGGTCTCGTCCTCGTCGAGCGGGGTCGCGGGCGTGAACGACGTACCAGCGACCCCGCGCACGTTGATGACCCTGTTGTTCATGTTCCTGCTCTCGGACACCTGGATCTGGTAGCCCTGGGCTCCATCGACCGGACTCCAGCTGAACCTGGGCAAGAGGGCCACGTCTTCCGAGTCGTCGGAGGGTGAGATCAGGCTGACCTCGTCGAGATCAACCTCAATAACGGTGGCTCCGAGAAGAAATAATACGATTATTGGAAAAGGGGCTCTTTTCATCTTTCGATCCGCGTTTTAGAACCCTCTTCAGGGCGGGCATTCGGTGGGTACCAGCCGCGCCGGGATGGAAAGATAAGATATCGGGGGGCGATTGTCGCTGTAACGCCCCCATTCTTAATCCTCCCTTCTTAATTCTTCATTCTACAATTCGACGTTCTGCGGCTGGGGTCACCGCTTCGGATTCACGCTGATAACCGTTAAACCGGTTTGCTTATGGAGACGTTCCGGTCGGATACGAACGTCTTCCGCTACGATGACAAGATCGTCCGGATGTTCGTATTGGCCACGACGCTGTGGGGGCTTGTCGGAATGCTGGTCGGGCTTCTTATCGCCCTGCAGTTGCCGTTCTGGCCCGCCAACCTGGGTCGTACCTTTCCTTTGGGCGCCTGAGACCGCTGCACGCCAGGCCCGTCATCTTTGCGTTTGCAGGCAACGCGATCTTCGCGGCGGCCTACTACTCTACCCAGCGCCTCTGTAAGGCGAGACTCGCTTCCGACTGGATGAGCAAGTTCCATTTCTGGGGCTGGCGGGCAATCATCGTTTCGGCCGCGATCACCCGGTCCGCGCCGTCGCTGCCGAGCTTGGCATCCCGTCAGAACGCGCTCTCGCACGGTGCGACCCGGAGGAGAAAACGGAACGTCGTAGACAGGCTCATCGCCGACGGTCACAAGGTCGCCATGGTTGGCGACGGGGTAAATGACGCGGGGGCGTTGCGGCGACCAACGTCGGGATCGCACGGCGGTATCTGTGGCTGAATATGCCCGTCCCGAATCCGATAAGCGCAAGAGCCGGGGTGGTGCCCAATCCGAATAGCGCCATGAAGACCGCCCCCTTGACCGCCGACTGGTACAAAAGGCTGTAAGCCAGCGCCGCGTACACGAGCCCGCATGGAAGCAGCCCGTTCTCGAATTACGGTCGGCGCCCGATCCGGCAAGGACGGCGAAACCGCCGCACATGCCGACACAATGGGCGCTGCCTGCAAAGCCCATTAAGAGGGCGACCCAGACAAGTCCTGGCAGGGAATCTGGCGACATTACATTTGTGGATCTCCTATTCGACCGGGCGTAGCGCCTCGACCTCCACCGTGATGTCTACGTCCCGACCGGCGACAAATCCGCCGGCTTCGGTGAGCGCATCCCACTTGAGTCCGTACTCGAAGCGGTCGATCGTCGTCGTCGCCACGAATCCGATCCGCTCCTGGCCACGGCTGACGATCGGCCCCGACAGCTCGCCGTCGAGAACCACGTCCTTCGTTACGTCCCTGATCGTGAGTTGGCCGTGCAGCTTGAACGTGCCGTCATCGCCGACGTCCGACACGCCCGCGCCGGCGAACTTCATCTCGGGAAATGTTGCCACGTCGAAGAAGTTGTCGGAGCGCAGGTCGTTATCACGCCGTTCGTTCTCGGTGTCGACGCTGGCGACGGAGATAACGGCCTCGGCCGACAACGTCGTAATGTCGGCCGGATCGAGAAAGATCGAGGCATTGACGTCGTGGAATCTTCCACGAACGTTCGCGATTGCCATGTGGCGAATCTTGAACGTCACCTGGCTGTGCGCCGGGTCCATCTCGTATGAATGGCCTTTCATGTGTGCTTCAGTGCCGGCCTCCCCCAGTTCCTGGGCGCTGAGTAACTGGAAGGAGCACCCAATCACGAAGAGTGCACCGATGGCATGGATGTGGAACGAGCGCATAGTGATCGCCTGTCTATCTCGTGATGAATCTAGAAAAACGCGGTGTACGGCATCGCTACGGGCTTTGTTCTACTTCGACGTTCGACGTTCGACGTTCGACGTTCTATTGATACGCCTCCACCGGGTAACACGAGCAGACAAGATTACGGTCTCCAAACGCATTGTCAACCCGTCCGACGGAAGGCCAGAACTTGGATTCACGCGTCCATGGTGCCGGGTAGGCCGCCTGCTCCCGTGAATAAGGGCGATCCCAATCGTCGGAAACGACCACGGCCGCGGTGTGTGGAGCATTCTTCAGAACGTTGTTGACCGGATCGGCGACACCGAGCTGAATGGCTTGAATCTCCGAGCGGATCGCGATCATGGCGTCGCAGAAGCGATCCAGTTCCGCCTTCGATTCGCTCTCGGTGGGCTCGACCATCATGGTTCCCGGCACGGGCCATGACATGGTCGGGGCGTGGAAGCCGTAATCGATAAGGCGCTTCGCTACGTCCTCTTCCGTAATGCTGGACCCGCGCTTGATCGGGCGCAGATCGACGATGAACTCGTGAGCTACTCGTCCATTCGGGCCGCGATACAGAATATCGTAGTGGCCGTCGAGACGACGGGCCATGTAGTTGGCGTTCAGGATGGCCATCTCACTAGACCGCCGGAGACCCGTCCTTCCGAGCAAGGCGATGTAGGCCCACGAGATCATGAGAATGCCGGCGCTTCCCCAGGGGGCTGCGGAAACGGGTCCGATCGCCTTGTCTCCACCGACGTCCGCAAGCGGATGCCCCGGCAGGAACGGCGCCAGATGCTCGGCGGCGCAAATTGGCCCCATTCCTGGCCCACCGCCGCCATGAGGAATCGCAAACGTCTTGTGCAGGTTGAGGTGACAGACATCGGCGCCATAGTCTCCGGGCCTGCAAAGGCCCACCTGGGCGTTCATGTTGGCGCCGTCAAGGTAGACCTGGCCGCCGTTGTCGTGCACGATCCGGCAGATCGCTCGGATGGTAGGCTCAAAGACCCCGTGCGTCGACGGGTACGTTATCATGAGCGCCGCCAGTGTGTCCTTATTCGCTTCCGCCTTCGCCCTCAGATCCTGGAGGTCTACGTTGCCGTCGTCGTCGCATTTTACGATGACTACCTGCATGCCGGCCATCACGGCGCTCGCGGGATTCGTGCCGTGCGCCGAACTCGGGATGAGACAAACCGTGCGTCGGTTCTCGCCCTGACTCTCGTGGTACGCGCGGATGACAAGCAACCCCGTCAACTCGCCCTGCGCACCGGAGTTAGGCTGAAGCGAAACGGCCGGGAAGCCGGTGATTTCCCCGAGCCACTTCTCAAGACCATCGAAAATGTACCGGTAACCTTTCGCCTGCTCGGCCGGAGCGAACGGATGCATTCTGGCGAATCCTCGAAACGAGACCGGGATCATCTGTGCCGTCGCATTCAACTTCATCGTGCACGAGCCGAGGGCAATCATGCTCGTATTGAGCGAGAGGTCCTTCGATTCGAGCCGGTGGAGATACCGGAGCATCTCCGTCTCCGAATGGTACTGATTGAACACCGGATGCTCGAGGAACGAGCTTCCGCGACGGGCATCGCCGAAAACGTCCACATCCGATGCCACTGAGAGAAGCTCACCCGCCTCTCCATCGCCGGAGAAAATGGCGATGAGATCCTGCAGATCGTCTTCGCTCGTGGCCTGATCGATAGCCACACCGATCGATCCGTCGTCGTAATACCGGAGATTGATCCCGCGCCGGCGCGAAGAGTCATGGATGGCCTCCGCAGAGCTTCCGGCCAGATCCACTCGAAGTGTGTCGAAATAGCTTCGGTGGCGCAGCGTGTGCCCGCCCGAGGCGACCGCCTCTGCCAGCATTCGCGTCAGCCTGTGAACACGCATCGCGATCGCACGCAGGCCCTTCGGGCCGTGGTAGACGGCATACATCCCCGCCATTACGGCTAAAAGAACCTGAGCGGTGCAGATGTTCGAGGTGGCCTTCTCGCGACGAATGTGCTGCTCGCGCGTCTGCAGGGCCATTCGCAGGGCGGGATTTCCGTTTGCGTCGATGGAAACACCGATGATGCGACCCGGAAGACGGCGCTTGAACTCATCACGCGTTGCAAAGAACGCCGCGTGCGGCCCTCCATATGCGAGGGGGACTCCGAAACGCTGCGAGTTGCCAACGGCGGCATCGGCGCCGAACTCTCCGGGCGGCCGCAGCAAAGTGAGCGCCAGGAGATCGGTCGCAACGGCGACATACGATCCGTTCTGGTGCGCGCGGAGACAGAACTCTCGGTAATCACGGATCTCGCCGTCCGTCGCAGGGTACTGAAGGAGCGCTCCGAAAACATCCGGCTCGAAGGAGAACTCATCCTCATCTCCAACGATCACTTCGATTCCCTGAAATCGAGCACGCGTTTCAACGACCGCGATGGTCTGAGGGTGACACCGCTCGGAAACGAAAAACCGTACGTTGTCGCCGGATCGGGTGGAGGCGAACATCGACATTGCCTCCGCTGCAGCTGTTGCCTCATCCAGCAGTGATGCGTTGGCGATCTCGAGACCGGTCAGGTCGGCGACGACCGTCTGGAAATTCAGCAAGGCCTCCAGCCTCCCCTGAGCAATCTCGGCCTGGTATGGCGTGTACTGGGTGTACCATCCTGGATTCTCCAGCACATTCCGGAGAATTACCGGTGGGGTGAGGGTGTCGTAGTAACCCATTCCGATGAATGAGCGATACGATTTGTTTTCATCCGCCAGGCAGGCAAGGATGGCCAATACCTCAGCCTCCGGCAGCCCTTCGTCAATGTCGAGATCACGGTCAAGCCTGATCGCGGCCGGAATCGTCTGCTCGATCATCTGATCGAGACTCTCAAGCCCAAGGGTGGACAACATCTCGTCGGTCTCGGCCTGATCAGGCCCGATGTGTCGATTGAGAAATCTGTCCGTGTAGGCCGTTTCAGCAGCGTCGAATCGCGTCGTCATGTGCGTGTAACCGGATGCGGGTTATCGGGTGCCGATTAAACCGAGTCGCCACCCGGTAGTTCGCGAATTCGACTTTGAAAAACGAATGAGATCCCGCAAAGAATCAGCCGGTCTTCGCCATTACCTCTTCGTCCTTCTCGATGTACTTCAGCGCTGATTTTGCCGCGCGCTGTTCCGCTGTCTTCTTCGACCTGCCCTGCCCCGTACCGTGGGATTCGTCACCGATGAGAACCTCGACCAGAAACTCCCGCTGGTGGCCCGGCCCCTGC
Source organism: Rhodothermales bacterium (assembly GCA_035512315.1). Classification (GTDB taxonomy): domain Bacteria; phylum Bacteroidota; class Rhodothermia; order Rhodothermales; family DATKEJ01; genus DATKEJ01. The sequence continues at coordinate 7,534 of DATKEJ010000349.1, forward strand.
TCCGACAGAACCTTGTACGTGGGCTGCGGCCATCGGTGTGCCTGCGCATGCTCCAAGAGGAGGCTTTTGTAGTTTTCGCGGCGCTCGGCCAGTTCGTTCAGGTTGACCGTCCGCGCAATCGTGGCAAGCATGAACTGGCGAGCCGGGATATAGCCGTGATCGAGGTACAGGGCGCCGAGAAGCGCCTCGAATGCGTTGGCGAGCATGGAATGATTTAGACGGCCTCCGGCGCGATCCATGTCCTCACTCATTTCGAGGAGATCCTGCATGAGAATCGTGTCGGCGTAATCCGCCAGCGCCCGTTTGTTGACCAGCTTGGCCCGAAGCCTTGTCAAAAAACCCTCGTTCTTGTCCGGGAAGCGCTCGTAGACATACTCGGCCGCAGCAAGACCCAGCACCGCGTCGCCGAGAAACTCCAGCCGCTCATTCGATTTAAGGTGGCGATTCTTCTTGTGCCGTACGAGGGACGAATGGCGAAGCGCCAGCTGGTACAATTCGAATCGGTTAACGGGGAGACCCGTGACCTGAGAAATCCGCTCCTTCCTGTCTTCTGGACTTGGCTGTCCTCGATTCTCTCTCTGAAATCCAAGTGTTCGGAGCGTCCGCGCAATCAGCGACAATGTTTGCCCTACTTTGTTGTGTGGTTGAAATGGCCTTGGTCGACCGGGCAGATGCTACATGGGGACTGCGGAAGATAAGCCTATTTGTAATGCCATATCATTCCATATGCAGAACGTCGGCCAATCCCATTAGGCTGATCAGGGCATCATGACGCTCGACCTCGACGTCCCGTAGCCTACCCCCTGAGCCTCCGGGCCAGTCTCTGGACCTTCTCTTCGTCATCGACGTTTTCGGCGGGCAGCTCCGGAATCCTGGCTCGCGAGAGCTCGGGATCGGATGCGAGCGTGTCCCATGCCTCCGAAGTGACGATTGTTTCGAGATTGCGGATTCGCTGAACCAACAGCGCCTTCTCTTGTCGCAACTCCTCGATCTCGTGTTTCAGAGCGTCGATGGACGCCGACAACTCCAGGTTCGACTCTCCGAGCGAGGCGGTGTGTCGTTTGAACTTGAGCCACTCTGCGAATCCGGCTAGCGCGATCGCGGCAAGGGGAATCAGTATCCAAAGCAGTCGCATGGATCGGTACCTTCGGTAAACCGTTGCATCGAATGTCAAACGTCAAACGTCGAATGTCAAATGTCAAACGTCAAACGTCAGACGTCGGCTCGACTGCGTGTACGTCCCACAAAAAGTGGGCAACATGGAACCTGGAACTTGGAACTTGGAACATTCACCCCGCTGTGAGCATCGAGTAGACCGTCGAAGATATCTCCGCCCCAAGCTTCGCGGAGCGCGTCGTTTCATCGATACCCTCCGTCATGATGACAAGAACGTACGGTGATCGCCCTGGCGGATAGACGATTGCGGCGTCGTGATGAATCCTCGTTATGGAGCCCGTTTTGTGCGCGGCACGGGCGCCATCCGGGAGGCCGGCGGGGATCATATCGGTGAATTCCTGCCGGAGGAGGACGCCGATCATTTCTTCGTCGGCCGCCTTAGAGACCGCTCTGCCTTCAGCCATTGCGTGCAGAAGCACGGCCAGATCGCCGGCGGTGGCGGTATTGTTCATTCCCCGCTCAAAAGCCTTCAGGTCCTCGACTCCTCTGTAAACCCTCATCGTCGACGTGCCGAGGCGCTCAATCGTCGATTGAACGGAGTCGGCGCCGACGAGATCGATGAGAATGTTCGCCGCGAGGTTGGATGAGACGGCGATCATGCGATCCACGAGCCGGCGAATGGGCACTTCGCTACCGATTTTCTCATACACGTCATCGTCCGTGTCGTCCTCCGCCTGAAGGATGTACTGCGAGCCGTCGACGATGGAACGAAACTGGTTCGTCACAGTGACGGAATCGTCAAGTCCAAACCGGCCGGCTTCGGCCTGCCGGAAAACCTCGATCATCACGGGCACCTTCATCGTTGAGGCGGCGTGGAACACTCGATCGGCATTGTACTCGAATGACGTTCCGGCCTCCAGATCCCGCACCGCGATCCCTACTGTGGCTTCAGGATAATCCGCAAGTATCTCGTGAAGCGATCTTTCCATGTCAAAAGCCGGCGGGGAACCGCACGATGTCAGGAGAAGCGGAACGGCGAGAAGCGCCAGACTGAAAGTACCAGGTACCGCCCGCCGGAGCCTGCCCTGCGAAGAAGCGTAGCGTCGAAGTCGGGTGCCAGGTTCCAAGTTCCAGGTTCCGGGGTCCACCATGCACCAAGTACCAAGTACAAAAAACTGATCTGAGGTGACGGGCGGATTCGAACCGCCGTACGAGGTTTTGCAGACCTCTGCCTAGCCACTCGGCCACGTCACCATTTCGCGGGGCCCGGTTCAATCTCTCGATCATTACTGAGTTCCGCCGGGACACTCAAGGTAGGGAATCGGCGAATGACTTTGAACACCGACGGCTTGTGCCCATCCTGGAAGCTCGATGAAGCCGAAAACATCGAGTTTGACTCGCAGAGCGGAGGCGGGGCCGGCGCCGACGTGCTCTATGGGATGAGAGTCGCCGGAAGGTGGAACAGCGCCGGAACCGAGATCGTCAAACCGGCGGACTTGCAATTAAATACCGCTTATGCGATCCCCTCTTGCCGTCTGCCTGGTTGCGGCGGCTTTTTTGTCTGTCACCGGCTGCGCGGAGGACACCGTGCGCGACATCGGCGACACGACCCTCGAAGCAACATTTCGGGTCGAGGATGAAACCTTCAAGATCCGCGTGACCAATCCGGAAACGATCGAGGACCTCGTCGACGTATGGCAACGCGTCAGCGCCGCGACGATTCCGAACGGCGTGCTACGGGCGGGTCCGGGCGAAGGCAACCATAACGAGCCGTGGAGCTGGCATCTGGATCCGGAAGCCATCGAGATGGCGGAGGTCACCATCGAAGCCTGCAGCGGAAGACCGTCGGATGTCGAGGAAGATCTCGACTACTGGATCAATGTCGTCGGACGGTTTTGTCCTTGGAGTGCCGAGCTCATTCTGCTGAAGGCTCTATAGGTATTTCGTGCATGGTGCATGGTGCATGGTGCATGGTGCATGGTGCGGGGCAAGTTGGCCGCTCGATTGAGTCGGACCTCGGACGCGCGACCCAACGATGGAGCCGCGTATCATACACAGACGCGCAAAGACGGAGACGATCGGATCAATCACCCGTGTGTCGTGCTGCGAGCGAGGTGGGCTGGAGACCGGTGATGCGCTTAGTACGCCCGGCAGGAGTCGAACCTGCAACCTGCGGATTAGAAGTCCGCTGCTCTATCCGGTTGAGCTACGGGCGCGGCTCGGTCGGGGTGGCCGGATTCGAACCGGCGACCTTCTGCTCCCAAAGCAGACGCGCTAACCGGGCTGCGCTACACCCCGAAGAGGTTCCAGGTTCCAGGTTCCAGGTTCCAAGTTACGGATTCCGAAACGAGATGAAATGCGAGAGGAGAGGTTGAAATGCCGACAGGCAACCGGTCTTATAGCGCCTGAGCCTTCAGTGTCCCGGCGCGAGCGGCCGACTAATGACTAAACCAGAGACCAGGCCCTACGCTTTGGCGTTGGCGAGTTCGTCCTTCACGCTGCCTGCGTCGACCATTCTGGTCCTGAAGCTGTAGCTTCCGTTCGGCTTCTTCTCGGCAACTACGAGTTTTGCCATGTTCCGCTTGGAGCCACGAACCTTGGCCACCTTGTCGGCGAATGATTGCGGTTTCTTAGCCATGGATCACTTCCGCCTATTTGATTTCCTTGTGAACCGTGTGCTTGCGCAGCACCGGATTGTACTTGCGCAGCTCGATCCGCTCCGTCGTGTTGCGACGGTTCTTTTTCGTGCTGTAGCGCGACGTTCCCGGCGCCTCGGTGCACTCGAGGATCACCTGAATCCGATTGTCTTTTCCCTTTGCCATCTTATCCGCGTATTGCTGCCGTCCTAGACGACAACCCCTTGACGTCGAGCCTCATGGAGAACGGCCGCCAGGCCATTCTTGTCGATCGTGCGCATCGTGCGCGTCGTCACCCGAAGCGTGATCCAACGACCCTCTTCGGGCAGGAAGTAGCGCTTCTTGTGAAGATTCAAGTCAAAACGACGCTTCACCTTGTTGTTGGCCTTAGACACGTGATTGCCGGCCATCGGCCCACGACCCGTAACCTGATCTTTTCTTGACATAGTCGATTTTGTTCGGAGCCGGGTAAGATACGAACGAATCACGTCAAACGTCAAACGTCAAACGTCGAACGTCGAAAACCGGGTCCGTCATGCTGGTGTCGGAAGAGGTCTACGGAAATTCATCGTTCATCGTTCCAACCGTGGCTAACCGGATCCCGGATCATCCCGGGATTACCACTCCGAGCTCGATCAGCGCCCGAGGGGTACGGATGTCGGCTCTCGCTCGGTCGGGGCAGGCTCACGGCGTAGCCGGACTTCGGACCTCGGACGTCTTACTCATTCCTTACGGCGTTCGCAGGCTGAATCGACGCGGCCCGCATCGCCGGATAGAGCGACGCCACCGAACACAGGAAGAAAACGATGGCGATGATGACAATGATGTCGAGGGCCTGGATCGAAATCGGATACGCGTCGATGATGAATGACTCCGACCGAAGGAGCTTTACGAACCCAAAGCGTTGCTGCAGCCCGCTGACGCCCAGGCCGAGCAGAAGACCTATCCCTGAACCCAAGGTGGCGACGAGCAGTCCCTCTATCAGAAAGATCTGGCGGATACCGCTTGCCGGCACGCCCAGGGCTCTAAGGACGCCTAGATCCCTCCGCTTCTCTATGACGACCATCGTTAGCGAGCCGACGAGATTGAACGCTGCGACCAGCACGATCAGCGCCAACACGGCCGAGGCGCCCCATTTTTCGAGTCGCATTACCTCATAGAGCGATCGCTGCAGATCGAACCAGGTCAGGACCTCGAGCTGCGATTGATCGATGCGAGCGCCAATGGTGACCTTGATCCTGTCCGCCTCATCGAGGTCCGTTATCCGAACGTCGATTCCGGTGACGCGGTCACCCAACCGCAGAAGCCGCTGGGCCTCTGGAAGCGACACGAAGACGTAGTTCTCGTCGAACGCGGAGGATATGGAGTAAAGCCCGCGCACGGAGAATAGTGTGTGTGCCGGAAAGCCAATGCCGCGGGTCAGCATGCGTTCCATTCCCGCAGCCGAGAGCACCGATACTGTGCTGGTCGACTCCAGATCTCCTCCCGGAAAGAGACCGAGACGTGATCCCAGGGTTTGGCCAAGAATGATGCCGGGTCTGTTGTCACGCCGTTCGAGGCCCGTCTCGCCATACACCACGCGCTCCGTCAACAAACCCGTAGCGGCCAACGGGTCGACGTCAATTCCCCTCAGAACGACCACTTTGTTGACCTCCGACCGCCCGCCATAACCCAGCAGGACTTTACCCTCGACATAGGGCGTCACACTCTCGACACCGTCCGTATCCCGAATGGTTGCCAGCAGCCTTCCATAATCCTGCAGCCCGGATTCTCCGGTGGCGACGACGCGGATATGCGGATTGAACGAAACCAGCATTTCGCGAACGATGTCGTAGAAGCCGTTCATGACCGACAGCACGATGATCAGCGCCGCGACGCCCAGCGTGATGCCGGCGATCGAGATACCCGTGATGATCGACACGAGCGAGATGCGTCTCCGGCTCCAGAGGTACCGTCGCGCGATGAACAGTCTGTAATTCAAAACTAGTCTGCAGGTCTACAAGTCTACGAGTCTCCAAGTCTACGAGTCTGCTCTAACATTAACTGCGTGGGACTTGCAGACTTGCAGACTAACAATGTTACCACGGGCCCCTTAGGTACGGCATATGAATGCGACTAGGCAAGAACAAAGCCGACGGATCGGTCGTAAGGCAGAAACAACACATGCATTGATTGCAGCCCTCTAATGAAACGGCGAATTGGTTTACTGATCGTCGCGGCGATGCTCCTGATCCCTCTTTCGGCCGGAGCGCAACCCGTACGCAAGACGCAGCCGCAGAACGTGAACGTCTACGGTAGTGGATTCGGGCTGAATATCGCGCTGACAAACAGCGGATTCGGACTGGGCGGATACATGATGCGCTCGATCACGTCTACAACGTCGCTCATCGCCGATCTCTTGATTACCACCGTAAAGGACGAGCGTGAGCAGCGTTTCTTCAATTTCTTCGGCGAGAGCATCATTCCGAATAAGGAGAACTATCTCCACGTGATGCCGCTGCAGATCGGTCTCCAGAAAAGACTATTCAAAGAGTCCATAGAGGATAATTTTCGCCCTTATCTGCACGTTTCGACGGGACCGACCCTGGGCTGGGTCTCCCCGTACTACGACGACGACAACGGGAACGGCCGGCGCGACATCGGCGAAGATGTGAACGACATCATCAGCGCATTCCCGAAAGGCAGTCTCGAATGGGGCATGGGTGGAACGCTCGCGATCGGCGCGCACTTCGGGATCAGCAAGCGTGTGACGCAGGGCATCCGATTCGGTTACGCCTTTCAGTGGTTCCCCAACAGCGTCCAGCTCCTCGAGCCTTTCGGGAGCCCCTCGGAGGAATTCTTCGGCACGCCGACTTTGACGTTGAGCTTCGGGAAGCTGAATTGAGCGACGGAGCTAAGGCGACTCGCAGGCTCGCAAGACTTGCAGACTAGCAGACTAAACGTTGAATCGGAATAGAATCACGTCGCCGTCCCGCACCACGTACTCTCGTCCCTCTGAGCGGAGCACGCCGTGCTCTCTCGCGGCCGCCTCCGAACCCGATGCCAGATAATCGTTGTAGGAGATGGTTTCCGCCCGAATGAAGCCGCGCTCAAAGTCCGTGTGAATCTGACCTGCGGCCTTTGCGGCCGTCGTGCCCCTCGTCACCGTCCATGCTCGGGTTTCCTTCGGGCCCGCCGTAAAGAACGTGATTAGGTCGAGCAGATGATATGCCTGGTGTATCAGGCGATCGAGCCCCGGCTCTTCGAGACCAAACGACCGCAGGAAGTCAGCCCTGTCCTCTTCCCGGAGTTCAACCAGCTGCATCTCGAGATCGGCGCAGAAGACGACGACATCCGCACCCTCTTCGTCTGCGTGAGCGCGGATGCTGTCTACGGAGGGCCCGCCACCGGGCAGGTCCGCCTCCGAGACGTTGGCTGCGTACAGCACCGGCTTTGCCGTCAGAAGCATGAGCCCCCGCATCAAAGACTCCCACTTCTCCGCGACGTCGAAACTGCGAGCCGTCGACCCCCCATTCATGTGCTCCGACAGTGGCCGGAGAAATCCGATCTCCTCGCGGGCCGTCTTGTCACCGGTCTTCGACAGCTTCTCCGCCTTCTCCAACCTCCGCTCAACCGTCTGGAGGTCCTTGATGAGCAGCTCGGTCGTAACAATCTCGATGTCCCGCAGCGGATCGATCGCCCCTGACACATGGGTCACGTCGGGGTCGTCGAAGCAGCGGACCACGTGAACGATCGCATCGACCTCACGGATCTGAGCGAGAAACTGATTGCCAAGGCCTTCTCCCTGCGAGGCGCCTTTGACAAGTCCGGCGATATCGACGAACTCGACCGCCGTCGGTGTGATCGACGCCGAGTTCGCGCAAATGGCGATCTCCTGGAGACGGCGGTCGGGTACCGGAACGATACCGCGATTGGGGTTGATCGTGGAGAAGGGATAGTTGGCCGCCTCAGCACCCGCGTTGCTGAGAGCGTTGAAAAGCGTGGACTTGCCTACGTTCGGCAGTCCCACAATACCACAAGCCAGCGCCATGAGTCGTCGTCAAACCGTTTCTTTGGCATCGACTGCGGTCGCGGGGGATTGCCTTGGGGGCTGCCCGTTCAGTCAGCGAAGCGAACCTGAATCATCTCACGCTCGGGGAGCTTCACGGCCGTGAGGATTCCGTAACCGGGGTACGAGATATACACGCAGCCCGTGTCAATGCATATCAGCCGCGGCCGGTTGATCGGCTCCTTTTGCGGAGTGTGACCGCACACAACCGGCTTCTCCCACGCGAGTTCCTTGGCAGCAAGGTGCGTTCGTTCCCACAGGAATACGTCCGACGAATGGTGCATCAGGTTTTCCTCTATGGTCATGTGGGGTTTCAGGCCGGCGTGCACAAAGAAGAAGTCGGGCTCGTTCCAATACGCCACGGTGTCGCGGATAAAGTCGATATGCTCCTCAGGGATCTCATAGCGCCCACCGTCCAGATGGTAACTGCCCAGCGTCGCATCGCCGCCGTTGATGTGCCACAGTTCCGACTCTCGATAGTCGAAGAAATTCAGCATCATCTCCTCGTGGTTTCCTCGAAGAAAAGTGCATCGACACTCCTTTTGCAGCCGGATGAGACGACTGATCACCCCGCTGGAGTCAGGACCGCGGTCGACATAGTCGCCGACGAAAACCAGGTGGTCATCCGATGAGGGCGAGATCTTGTCGAGCAGGCTCTCGAGGGACTTTGCGCACCCATGAATGTCACCGATTCCGTACAGACTCATCTCAGGGGTCGGTCGTTAGTTCCGGGAATCGGTTGGTATCGTGCCGGCTGGATTCATTCCCCCGCCTCTCCGGATCGGCCCGCGTAATCCATTCCTACAAGCCCTCGCCCCTTCTTTTTGATGCGGCCCGATTCGACCAGGGAGCTCAGCACGGCGTCGAGCACCCCATTGACGAACTTCCCGCTGTCGAGCGTGCTGTACTTCTTCGCAACCTCGATAAGTTCATTCATCGTGACCTTCGGCGGCACGTCTTCCAGATATAGGAACTCGACGATAGCGATCTGGATGACCAGGCGATCCACGATTGCCACACGGGACAGATCCCAATTCTGAACATGGTCGCGGATGATGTCGAATGCCTCCTGTTCACGGTCCAGGCACTTTAAGAAAAGGTCCCGGGCAAACCCGAACGTGACCGCATCGTTCTCGATTCGCGGCTCGATCACCGTACGAATGATGTGAGCTGAGTCACCGCCGCCAAGCGCATGCGCATACAGTGCCTGCAGGACGCGTTCTCTTGCATGGCGGCGCTTACTCATCGCATTCGACCAGTATTTGTTTGAACAGAATAATTCACCCGACGCGCTGTCGCGGTTCGCAAGATAAGAACGGTGCCTCACGACGCAAACGGCGC
>DATKEJ010000350.1:0-5968 GCA_035512315.1 Rhodothermales bacterium
TCCGTCGTCCACAGCATCACGTACGACAACGAACGTGGCCGCGCGTCCGGGGTCCGCGTAATCGACGCCAATACCCTCGAGGTGTTCGAGGTCAATTCGAGAGTGATATTCCTTTGCGCCTCGACCCTCGGCAGCACGTACATCATGCTCAATTCAACGAGCCCTCGATTTCCGAACGGGTTCGCCAACGGGAGCGGAGAGCTGGGACACAACCTGATGGATCACCATTTCGGCGTCGGAGCATCCGGCATCGTCCCCGGATTCACGGACAAGTACCACAGCGGAAATCGCCCGAATGGCGTCTACGTCCCCAGATACCAGAATCTCGATGCGAAAACACGCCGGAAAGACTACCTCCGGGGATTCGGGACGCAGGGCAGTGCTTCACGACAGGGCTGGCAGGATCGGTACATCAACGGCGGAATCGGCGTCGACTTGAAATCACATCTTCGCGAACCTGGCCCGTGGACGATGCGACTCGGTGGATTCGGGGAAATGCTCCCCCGGCACGACAATTACATCGACCTCGATCTGGATCGGGTGGACAAATGGGGCCTCCCGATCCTGAGGGTCCACTGCGCGTTCGGGGAGAACGAGGCAGCGATGCAGAAAGCCATGATGCAGGAGACGGCCGAGATGCTCGAGGCCGTCGGTGTCGAAGATGTTCGGACGCACGACGAGCATCATCCGCCCGGCTTCGCCATCCACGAAATGGGCACGGCGCGAATGGGCCGCGATCCGAAGACATCGGTCCTCAACGGCTGGAATCAATGCCATGAGTGCGACAATGTCTTCGTCACCGACGGCGCCTGCATGACGTCATCCGCGTGCCAGAATCCCTCGATCACCTACATGGCGTTGACGGCTCGGGCGTGTAACCATGCCGTTGAGCAGATGAAGACGGGGGCTATCTAACGTTCCAGGTTCCAGGCTTCCGTCGCTGTCGCGACCGAACATCAATTCCGGCCGCAGTCCCTCTCCATCGACGTTCGGGCCGTAAAACTCCGCTTCAACCACGCCCAAGGCACGCACGGCCAGACCGCTGGTGAGGCCGCTCACGAGCCTTTCCATTACGGGAACGGGAATCGTGAAGTACGTCGTCACATCCCGTCCCTCCTTCAGCGGCAGGTCAATGATCATCTGCGGATTTATGACCTCATCCCGCGGCCGTCCACCCAGAAATGAACTCTCCGAGAGACCACCGGCATGCGAAGGCCAGTTTGCCTCGTAAACTTCCGACACGCGGACCTGTCCGAGCTCCTCGAGCGTCGCGGTCTCTCGAGCCGCATGTCGAGTGACGAGTTTGAGAAGGCCGGGCCCCGAAATGCCGGTCTCGCGGTAATCCGCGAGGTCCCACCGAAAGGCAATCAACCGATCCTTACCTAACGAAAGAACTGAACCGGCAAGCTCCGGGATCAAGTCTTGCTGCCCGGAATCCCGAGAGCTTGCGTCTGTCCCAACGACTACGACTGCCTGATCAGGAACGAGGCGCCGGTCGAAGGCTGCCTCATCCGGTACCGTAGAGTGATAAGGGATGGGATGACCCGAATCAGGCGCCGAGGTGTCGGCCGACGCGACATCGACCCTGATGTAATCCAGGTCGACCCGAAACCGATCCAATCCCCAATCCATCAACGCCATTTGCACATTGACGGCGTCACCCGGACGCGCATCGAAATCGCGGGTCGTCATGCTGATTCGGTGCCAGCTCGTCGTATCGGCTATGTCATATTCCCTCAGGTGGCTATGAAAGTCCGTCGTGCGCTGTGTGTTGAAATGAAGATTCACGCGGCGCGGCGCGTGACTGACGCGGATTCGCGCCTCGACGCGCAGCTCGTATTCAGGCTCGGCCAACCGTTCCAGGTTGAGGAACGCCGACACATCCCGCTTAATCAGGGCCCACCAGACATTGTGGGTGTCGGCAGTGGCATCGACGAGGATGGAGGCAATGCCGTCGCACTCTACAAAATCCATCTCGACGAGTCCATCGCCGGTAAACCAGGTCCATCCCTCGTTCTGATTGGACTTAAAGTCATCTATGAATTGAGCACTTGTATTGCCATAATTAACAAAACATGTCGCCATAACGATGATAATTGACGGGAGGCAGTGTCGGGACATGGCGGCGGGAAGACTGGTCTTGGCGCTAGCGGAGCTTTGTGATGACAGCGGCGCTGGTAACCGCACCGGTGCCTCTTGTAGCTCGGACGGTGTAGAGTCCGGGAGGGAGGTGTGCGAAGTCGAACGCCACGCGGTGCGTCCCCGGTGTCGAAACGTCTACCTGCCGGCTCGAAACCGTCTGACCGAGAACGTTCACCACGTCGATACCGAACGAGCCGGTCACCCTGACGGAAAGTTCAATTGAGGTTGAATGACCGAACGGGTTTGGATACGCCGACCCGATTGCGAAGCCCTCGTCGACCGGCAGTTCGGTCCGCTCGGCGTCGACCACGGTCCCCTGCCCTTCGACCACACTAATCTTCTGATTGGCCTCCACGTCATAGAACGATTCGACCAGCCCGCTCGGCCAGGAGACGCGAACCTCCTCTACTACAGTGGCGTCTCCAATCCCGACGTGGACCGGCGCATCGTTCTGCCCGAGAAATCCGACGCCGTCGTTGTGGCGGTAAACGGTACCGTTCGAGGATGTCACACGAACGACCGTTCCGAATCCGCTCCGGTTCGAAACGGTGCCTTCGAGGTCGATTTGCAGCCAGTTCTGAGTTTCCGAGATGTTCTCGTAAAGGTACGGCTCGTTCGCTTCGTCGGAATTCATCCCCGGCCGGGTGTTCGCGACCAGTATGTCGAGATCACCGTCGCCGTCGAAATCGAAGGCGATGGCGGAACGAGCTTCGGCGGTGCCGTCGGTACCCGATTCGGCTGAGATGTCGGAAAACGAGACCGTTCCGGTTTCCATGAGGAGGTTCTGGAAAAACCGGTTGTGGTACGCCGGCTGCGTGATAAACCCGTTGGCGACGTAGAGGTCCAGGTCGCCGTCGTGGTCGCAGTCGAAAAAGACGGTTCCCCACGCCCAGTCGGCATTCTCGACCTCGAGGATCTTGGACCGGTCTGTAAAATGCCCCGTTCCGTCGTTTGCGAAGAGCGGGTTCCATTGGATTTCCGGCCCGAAATAAATGTTGGTCAAGTAGATGTCGAATGCGCCGTTGTTGTCAAAATCACCCAGCGTGACGCCCATGCTGTTTCCGGTATTCTCCAATCCTCGCGCCGCGGTCTCGTCGGCAAACGTTCCGTCGCCCTGATTGACCATCATCCGGTTTCGGCCGTAGTCATTTACAAGGTACAGATCGGGCAGGCCGTCCCCATTGACGTCAAAGGGCACCGAACTCCAGGTCGACCCGACGTTGGGACCTGTATTGTCCAGCCCGGCGGCGACTGAAACGTCGTCGAACGTGCCGTCCCCGTTGTTCTCGTACATGCGGTTGCGGCCGTTCCAGGTGCTGACGTATAGGTCGAGGTCGCCGTCGTTGTCGTAGTCAAACCATGCCGCAGAGGACGACTCCCGCTCATCGTCCGGGCCCGCCAGGCCGGCGTCAGCGGTTACGTCCGTAAATGTGCCGTCACCGTTGTTCCGATAAAGGATTTCCGGACCTACGTTCGTCAGGAATAGGTCGGGATCGCCGTCATTGTCGTAGTCACCCCAGGCCGCGCCGAACTTGTTTCCCAGCCCGCGCCGATCCCCGCCGGTGACCTGGGCAGCCGTCGCCCCGCTCGCTGCGGTACGGTCCGTAAACGTCCCGTCGCCGTTGTTTCGATACAGACGATTCCAAGTGGAAGGCTTGCCTGGATCGTGGAGGTTGAAGTTCACGAAGTAGGCATCGAGGTCGCCGTCGAGGTCATAGTCCGCCACCGCGACGCCGTTGGCATTACCCGCTGCCGACAACCCGCCCTCGGTTGTCTTCTGGACGAACACTTGCGCCTCTAGGCCCAGGTATGGATGGAGGGCGAAGAACACGAACATCGAAATACGCAGTGCGGACGAGGCGCGGAAGCGCACACCTAAGCTCCGAACGAAATCGTCTCCTCTGCGGTGCATGGCCGGCTGGTATCGTAGGCGACGGACAGCGTGGGACGGGAATATACGGTATGGTCCGAAGTCCGAGGTACTTGGTACTTGGTACTTGGTACTTGGTACTTGGTGCATGGTGCAGGGTGCATGGCGGCAGGCCCCTCCGCGGTCTTTGCGCTACCTTCGCGCGCGGACGTCTTGCCATAAACGTCCTTGTCATCTCGAAGGAGCGCCAGCGACTGAGAGACCTATAAATCCGATGCGGACGTGACCTCCGTACAGGGAGCGCCAGCGACTGAGAGACCTATAAATCCGATGCTACCGTCTCCTCCTTCCGGGTCGTCTTAATCAAACCCCCCTTGTCATCCCGAGCTCAACGAGGGATCCCTCCTCTCTCACCGGAGTACAGTCCGACACGAGTTCAGACGACCCAACGCGCTCCACGAATTGCCCAAATTGGTCCCACCACTGTGCCTGATCGTAACCACCAAACGGATCTCCTACCCATGAGATCAATATTGGCCTCGCGTGGTGTCGGTCTGTTCGCCGCTGTCGCGCTGGTGCTTTTGCCCGTACTCGTTTTCGCCCAGCATTGGCGCGAGATCGCGCCGGTGGACGGCCCCGCACCGTCACCTCGCTCCAACGCGACGGCCATCTACGATCCCGTCGATCACCGCGTGATCGTCTTCGGCGGGCGCGGAAGCGGCGGCGCACTCAACGACGTCTGGTCGTTCGATCTTGAAACAAGCCAATGGACCGATCTGACGCCGCTCGAGGGTCTGGCCCCCGCACCAAGGCTCACTCCCGCCGGCGTTTACGACCACGACGGACGGCAGATGGTAATGTGGTCGGGACAGGGAAACGCCTTCTTCAATGACATCTGGACCTTCGATCTGGCCGAGAACGTTTGGACCGAGCTCACCCCTCCTGCGCCCGTCCCCAACATCCGGTACGGAGTCGCCTCCGTCTTCGACCCGCTCGCCCGCAACCTCGTCACGTTTGCCGGCTTTACGGATCAGGGGCGATTCGATGACACCTGGGCTTTCGATGTGGAGCAGAACGCGTGGAGCGACGTGACGCCGGATATGGGTCCCATGCAGCGCTGCCTCCACACCGCGAGTTACGACGCCGGCACTCATCGGATGCTCATCTACGGAGGGCAGCGCTCGGGTCCGCTAGGCGATTTGTGGTCGTTCGACCTGAGTTCGGGCGAATGGACTGAACTCTTGAGTTCGACGACTCCACCCGAGGGACGCTACTTCGCGGCGAGCGTTTACGACGAGACGAACGACAGGCTGCTGGTTTTCGGAGGAAATCGCGGAAGCGCCGGTCTGAGCAACGAGGTCTGGTCGTTCGCGGCCTCGACTGCCGGCTGGATGCTTGAATCGCCGTCCGGAACCTCTCCGGAAGCCCGCCAGGGAGCCGTGGCCGTGTACGTGGAATCGGAGGATCGAGTCATCTTCTTCGGAGGACAGGGATCGACCCACCTGAACGACGTCTGGTCCCTCGACCTGGAGTCTGCGACAACATCGTTCGAGCCCGACGAAACGCCCCGTCAAACCACCCTTCGACTTTACCCCAACTATCCGAATCCGGTGGCGTCGAGCACGACGATCGAGTACGAGTTGGAGCGGGCCATGCCAGCCGCAATAACGGTCTACGATCTACAGGGACGCGCGGTAAATCACCTCGCCGAGGGAATGCACGCCGCTGGACGCCACGCCGTGACCTGGGATGGACGAGACGCCGCGGGGCATCGCCTTGCGCCGGGCGTGTATATCTGCCGGCTGCGGGGTGGAGGGGCGGTTAGTCATTTGTCGTTGGTCGTTGGGCGCTAGCAACCTGACCGCCCGTCCGTCGTCGCTGGCAGGTCGACGGATCCTCTACCGATAACTGTTCAGCCTGTCTCTAAGCTCCTGCAGTCGCCCAAGCACCTGCTGG